>NZ_JBDPMI010000016.1:0-166040 GCF_039871555.1 Streptomyces sp. B5E4 | reverse complement strand
GGGCGGGGGCGACCGGGGTGGCGCCTGCCTTCACCCGCGCCGCTGCCGGCGAGGTCGCCGGGGCGGGGGCGGTCCGGGTCGGGGGCGCGGGTGGCGTCCGGGGAGCGGGCCGCCGTCCGGCGTGCGGCGTCGGCGGCGCGGAGTCCAGCGGCTGCCGCGCCGGGTCGGCCGTCCGCGGCGCCGGGTCGGGTGGCTGCGGTGCGGGAGTGGCCGGCCGCCGGGCGGGGGTGGCCGTCCGCGGGCCCGGGGCGGGTGTATGCGGCGCCGCGGCGGCCGCCTGTCGCGCGGGGCCGTCCGTCCGTCGCGCCGGGGTGGCCGGCCGTCGCGCCGGGGTGGGCGGCCGCGGGACCGCGACGGGCGGCCGTCGCATCGGGACGGTGGGCCGCCGCGGCGTTCGCCGGAGGGTCGGCGATGCGGGCGGGCTTCGCCGCCGCGCCCGGCCGGGTCGCCTCGTGCCGGGTTCCGGCCGGTGCCGCGGTCTTCACCCCGTACGCCGCCGGCCGCCCCGTGCCGGCGCCCGCCGCATCGCTCCCGTACACGACCCCCTGCCACAGCACCACCGCCACCACCCCGGCCGCGAGGCGCAGTCGACGTGCGGGAGCAGCCACGGCGGGGACCCTTCCGTGCCGGCAGTGCTGACGTGAACAGAGTCACATAAACCAACAAAGCCGACATTCGGGACTACGCCGTACGGGTGCCCACCCGCACGGCGTACCGCCCGCCCCTCACGTCGTCAGCAGCAGCTTCCCCACGTGCGCGCTCGACTCCATCACCCGGTGCGCCTCCGCCGCCTGCTGCACCGGCAGCGTCCGGTCCACGATCGGCCGCACCCGGTCCGCCTCCACCAGTGGCCACACGTGCTCCCGTACCGCCGCCACGATCGCCGCCTTCTCGCCAGGCGGGCGACCGCGCAGCGACGTCGCCGTGATCGCGCCGCGCTTGGCCAGCAGCGCGCCGAGGTTCAGCTCCCCCTTCGCGCCGCCCTGCAGCCCGATCACCGCGATCCGGCCGTTGACCGCCAGCGCCTTCACGTTCTGCGCCAGATACGCCGCCCCGACGATGTCCAGGATCACGTCCGCGCCCGCGCCCCCCGTGGCGGCCCGCACCTCCTTGACGAAGTCCTGCTCCCGGTAGTTGATGAGCACGTCCGCGCCCAGCTCGCGGCAGTACTCCAGCTTCTCCACGCTGCCCGCCGTCACCGCCACCCGGGCACCGACCGCCTTGGCCAGTTGCACGGCCATCGTGCCGATGCCGCTGCCGCCGCCGTGCACGAGCAGCGTCTCGCCGGGGCGCAGGTGGGCGATCATGAACACGTTCGACCAGACCGTGCACGCCACTTCGGGCAGCGCGGCGGCGGTCACGGCGTCGTGCCCGCGCGGTACGGGCAGCAGTTGCCCGGCCGGCACCGCGACCCGCTCCGCGTACCCGCCGCCGGCGAGCAGCGCGCACACCTCGTCGCCGACCTGCCAGCCGGTCACCCCCGCGCCGAGTTCGGCGATCCGCCCCGCGCACTCCAGTCCGGGGTACGGGGAGGCGCCGGCGGGCGGTTCGTAGAACCCCTGGCGCTGCAGCACGTCCGCGCGGTTCACACCGGCGGCAGCCACCTCGATCAGCACTTCGCCTTCCGCCGGCACGGGGTCGGGGACCTCGGTCCAGACGAGCGAATCGGGGCCGCCTGGCTCTGAGATGGTGATGGCATGCATGGAGTGGACGCTACTACTCCGCGTCGTCCGTGCCGCCCCCGTCCTCCCCGGGACCGCCGTCGCGGGGCCGGTTCCGGTCCCGGTCGCGGTCCCGGTCCGCGCCGCCCAACTCCCCGTAGGCGCCGTAGCCCCTGGCGCCGCGGGAGTCGCGGGAATCGCGGGAATCGCGGACGTCCTCGTAGTCCCGGTGACTGCGGTCCCGGCGTCCGCCCAGGTCCCAGCCACCCTCGCGGGTGACTATGCGTTCCTTCTCCGGCGTCGTCGCGGGTCCCGCGGCCCGGCTGATCGTGATCAGACGGTCCGTCATCTCCAGTCGGCCGACGTCCGGATCGTCGTACGCCATCAGCCGGTGCCCGCGCTTGACCGCCACCACCAAGTCGTCGGTCTCACGCGGCTGGAGACCCGCCTCCGCCTTGGTCGCCGGGCGCTCGATGAGATCCAGCCCCGAGCCCTGCACGATCAGGTCCTCCAGCACCGTGCCCGCGCTCGGGCTCAGCACCGACAGGCCGAGCAGCCGTCCCGCCGCGCTGGAGCTGGTGATCACCGCGTCCGCGCCGGACTGGCGCAGCAGCGGCGCGTTCTCCTCCTCACGCACCGCCGTCACGATCTTGGCCCGCGGGTTCAACTGCCGGACCGTCAGCGTCACCAGCACCGCCGTGTCGTCGCGCTGCGGCGAGATGACGAACTGCGCCGCCCGCTGCCCCTCGGCGCGCAGCAGCACCGCGGAGCGCGTCGCGTCGCCGACGACACCGGCGTAGCCGTCGGCGTTGGCCGCCTCGACGACCTTGCTGCTCGGGTCGATGATCACGACCTGGCTCTTGTCGAGCCCCTTGGCGCGCAGCGTCTGCAGCGCGGAGCGGCCCTTCGTGCCGTAGCCGACGATGACGGTGTGATCGCGCAATGTGGACCTCCAGCGATCGAGCCGCCACTGCTGGCGGGTGCGCTCGGTGAGCACCTCAAGGGTGGTGCCGACGAGGATGATCAGGAAGAGCACGCGCAGCGGCGTCACCACGAGGACGGTGCTGAGCCGGGTGCCCGGGGTGGCCGGGACGATGTCGCCGTAGCCGGTGGTGGAGAGCGAGACGGTGGCGTAGTACGCGGCGTCCAGCAGGCCGACCTTGCCGCCGGCGTTGTCGTGGTAGCCGTCGCGGCCGAGGTAGACGACGAACACCGCGAGGGCGAGGACGAAGAGCGCGGCCAGGATGCGGCCGCCGACCTGGCGCAGCGGGGCGCGGCGGCGGCGGGGCAGGGCGACGCGTTGGTCGGGGTACTTCACGCGGGGCCTGCCGGGGTGGTCGCGGCCGCGGAGGCGGCGGCCCAGGGGAGGCGGAGGACGCGCACGGGGGCGCCGGCGGGGGCGCCGCCGGGCGGGACGACGGCCAGGGCGTCGGCGACGGCGAGGCCGCGGAGCATGGCGGGTCCGGTGAAGTGCAGGGGGCGTGCGGCGGGGTACGAACCGGCGGCTGCGGCGCGGGCGGGCGCGGCGGGGGCGCCGGGCGCGGGGGTACGCGCCGGGCGCTGGGCGCCCGGGATCGGCGCTGAGGGCGCGGGCGGGTGCGCCACGGAAGCATGCGCGCCGTGCTCTGTCGCGACCGGCACCAGCCGGGTGTCCGTCGGGTGTCCCTTCACGTCCGCGGTGAGCACCGCCTCCGGCGGCTCCGGCACGGCCGCGCCGCCGAGGACACGCACCAGCGGCTCGGCGAGCGTGAGCAGCCCGGAGACGGCCGCCAGCGGGTTGCCGGGCAGCCCGACGACGTGGGCGCCGGTCGGCAGCACCGCGAGCAGCATCGGGTGGCCTGGACGTACCGCGACGCCGTCGACGACCAGGTCCGCCTTGAGGCGGCGCAGGGTGCCGTGGACGTGGTCGACGGGGCCCGCGGCGGTGCCGCCGGTGGTCACGACGACGTCCGCGGTGGACGTGGCGACGGCCTCGTACAGCAGCTCCGCGTCGTCCCCGAGGCGGCGGGTGACGAACGGCTCCGCGCCGCACGCGCGCAGCCACGGCTCCAGCATCGGGCCGAGCGCGTCGCGGATCCGGCCCTCGCGGGGCAGGCCGCGGTGCAGCAACTCGGCGCCGAGGACGAGGACCTCGACGCGGGGTCGGCGGACGACGCGCAGTTCGTCGTGGCCCGCGGCGGCGGCGAGCCCGAGGACGGCGGGGGTGACGCGCTCCCCGGCGGCCAGCAACTCCACGCCGGCGCGGCACTCCTGGCCGCGCGGGCGGATGTCCTGGCCGGTACGGACGTCCTGGGCGGCGGTGGCGCCGGTGGCGTAGAGGCTGCCGTCGTCGCGGAGTTCCGCGTGCTCGGAGCGGAGGACGCCGGTGGCGCCGGGCGGGACGCGGGCGCCGGTGGCGATGCGTACGGCGTGGCCGTCGGGCAGCGGGGGGTGGGCGGCGTGGCCGGCGAGGATGCCCTGCCCGGCGGAGTCGAGCCGCCAGGGCCCGGGGCCCGCGACGGCGTAGCCGTCCATGGCGGAGGTGTCGAAGGGGGGCAGGTCGACGAGCGCCCTGAGCGGATCGGCGAGCACCTGCCCGTACGCCCCGGCCACCGGCACCGCGACGGCGCCCAGCCGCCGCCCGGACCGTACGGCGGCCCGGCGGGCGGCGTCCCAGGACAGCCCGCGCGGATCGCGGGGCTCGCGCCCGGCGCGCGCATCGAGCCCGAGCGCGACGTCCAGCGGATCCCCACCGCGCCCGGAGCCGGTACGCGCCGACGGCCCGTCGCCCTCCGCCGCGGGTTCGGCCCCGCGACGTGCACGGCTGCGGCCCGTCACCCCGCGCGCGGCGGCGCCGGCCGTGGCGTCCCGGTTCGTGCGTGCCGGCTCACCGGACGTACCCGACCGTGCGGGAGCCGCGGGCGGCGGGGGGCCGGCGGGGGTGAAGGCCTCGCCGTAGGCGGCGGCCAGGTCGCGGCGGTCGTTCGCCAGCGCCAGCGCGTCCGCGAACTCGTCGCCGCGGGGCCCGGTTTCGCCGTCGCTCCCGTTCCCGCTCCCGGCTCCGGCGCCCGTCCCGGGAGTGCGCCGGTCGCCGCGCCGATCCGACGTCATGTGTCCGACCGGCCCTCCTCGGCCGCCTCCTCCGCCCACCGCTCCGTCAGCGCCGTGATCTTGCGCGCCGCCTCCGCGACCGCCTCCGGGCCGCCGCCGGCCCGCCCCGCCGCGTAGCCGACGAGGAACGTCGTCAACGGCGCCGCGGGGCGCGCCACTCCGTGCGCGGCGTCGCGCGCGAGGTCGAGCAGGACGCGGGTGTCCACCTCGGTGTCGAGACCGAGTTCTTCCTTGACCGCTGCGAGCCATTCATCCAGCACGTGCCCATGCTCCCTGATCCGGTCCCTGGCCGTGGCCAGATCTTCCCAGGTGTCGCAGTCGAACGTGGCACCGGATGCCGACCGGACGAGCTTCAGCTCCCCGGTGAGCAGCCGCAGCGGCAGCCCGGCGAGCCCTCCGTACTCGACGGCGAGCAGCGCGAGGCCGCGCCGCAGCGACTCGCCGCGGTAGGCCGCGACCAGCGGCTGGTCCCGCCCGGTGCCGTCCACGAACATCGCCCCGTCCACGCCGTCCCCGGCCACCTCTAGCGATTCGCGGAGGGTACGGACCGTGCCGTCGTCCAGGAACGGCAGGTCGGCGGAGAGCAGCACGACGGTGTCGGCCGAGGTCAGCGGCAGCGCGGCGGCCAGCGCGGCGACGGGTCCGCCGCCGGGCGGCGCCTCGCGGGTCCAGGTCACCGGGCGGACCGTGGGGCGCCGCGGCCCCACGACGACCGTCTGCCCGGCGCCGCGGCAGGCGCGCAGCACCCGGTCCAGGAGGGTCCGCCCGCCGACGCGCAGGGCCATCTTGTCGATCCCGCCGAGCCGCCGCGCGGCTCCTCCGGCGAGCACGACGGCGGCGTACGCCCCGGCCGCGCCGGCGCCCGCACCCGCGTGCGCCGCGCCGGACCCCGCCTCGGACCCCGTACCGCCGGACTCCTCCATGGCACGGGACCCTACCCGCCACGCGCCGTTGCGCTAGAGGGCCCTGAGCAGCACCGCGGGATGCTCGACGCAGTCGGCCACGTACCGCAGGAAGCCGCCCGCCGTGCCGCCGTCGCACACCCGGTGGTCGAACGTGAACGACAACTCCACCACGCGCCGCACCGCCAACTCGCCGTCGTGCACCCACGGCTTCTCCGCTATCCGCCCCACGCCGAGCATGCCGGCCTCGGGGTGATTGAGGATCGGGGTCGAGCCGTCGACGCCGAAGACGCCGTAGTTGTTCAGCGTGAACGTGCCTCCGGTCAGCTCCGCGGGCGTCAGCGTGCCGGCCCGCGCCGCTTCGGTCAGCCGCGCCATCTCGGCGGAGAGCCGCTCGGCGGAGAGCGCGTGCGCGTCGCGTACGACCGGGACGACGAGCCCGCGGTCCGTCTGCGCGGCGAACCCGAGGTGGACGGCGGGCAGCCGGACGATCTCGCGGCCCTGCACCCTGGAGTTCAGCTCGGGGAAGCGCGCGAGCGCGGCGGTGCAGACGCGGCCGAGCAGCGCGAGCAGCGACACCGCGGGGCGGTCCCCCGCCGCGGCGTTCATCGCCCGCCGGGCCGCCAGCAGCTCCGTCGCGTCGGCGTCCACCCAGCACGTGACATCGGGAATCTCCCGCCGGCTACGCGACAGCTTGTCGGCGATGGCCCCCCGCACTCCCCGCAACGGCACCCGCTCACCCCCGGCGAGCCCGCCACCGGCGGCGGACCCCACCGTGGCGGCGCCTGCGGTCCGTGCCGCGGCACCGACTGCCGCGTCACCGACCGCCGTACGTCCCGCAGCCGCGGCCTCGACGTCGGCGCGCAGGATCAGCCCGTGCGGCCCACTGCCGGTGAGAGTGCGCAGATCGAGCCCGGACTCCCGGGCGATCCGCCGCACCAGCGGCGAAATGACGGCCACCGGTCCGTCCGCCGGAACCTCCGGCGGCGCCTCAGTCTGCGGAGACGGCCCGCCGGCTCCGGGACGAACCGGGCCGCCGGCATGCGCCGTTCGCGCGGCGCCGGCACTCCGCCGCCGGCGGCGCGTGCCGCCGGTGCTCGTGCCGTAGCCGACGAGGACGTTGCCCGAGCCGCCCGTCTCCTCCCCGGCGAACTCCGCCGCGGCCCGCGCGTCGACCGCCGCGCCGTCGACCGCGCCCGCCGGGCCGCCGCCCGCCGAAGCGCCGTCCGCCGCACCGGCACCCGCACCGCGGATCCGGTCCTCGATCCGGTCCCGGTATCCGCCACCGGCCCCGGATCCGCCTCCGGCCCCGGTCTCCACCGCCACCGTGACCAGCACCGACCCCACCGGCACCTCCGTGCCCGGGTCGCCGTGGCGGGCGGTGACCACGCCGCCGTACGGGCACGGCACCTCGACCATCGCCTTGGCCGTCTCCACCTCCACCACCGGCTGATCGACGGCGATGACGTCGCCGACGTCCACCAGCCAGGTGACGATCTCCGCCTCCGTCAGGCCCTCCCCCAGGTCGGGCAGCGCGAACTCGCGGACCTCCGGCATCAGCCGCCCTCCGTCCACTCGGCCTCCCACTGCAGCCGCGACACCGCGTCCAGCACGCGGTCCACGCCCGGCAGGTGGTGCTTCTCCAGCATCGGCGGCGGGTACGGGATGTCGAGGCCGGCGACGCGCAGCACGGGCGCCTCCAGATGGTGGAAGCACCGCTCGCCGATGCGGGCGGCGATCTCGCCGCCGGGGCCGGCGAAGCCGGGCGACTCGTGGACGACGACGGCCCGGCCGGTGCGCCGTACGGACGCCGCGACCGTCTCCTCGTCGAACGGCACCAGGGAGCGCAGGTCGACGACCTCCAGGTCCCAGCCCTCCTCCCGCGCGGCCTCGGCGGCCTCCAGGCACACCGGCACCGACGGGCCGTATGTCACGAGCGTGGCCGTCGTGCCCGGCCGGCGCACCACCGCGCGCCCGATGCCCGGCACCTCCTCGGGCCGCTCGGCGTCCCAGCCGGCCTTCGACCAGTAGAGCCGCTTGGGCTCCATGAAGACCACGGGGTCGTCGGAGGCGATGGCCGCGCGCAGCAGCCCGTAGGCGTCGGCGACGGTGCCGGGCGTGAGCACGTGCAGCCCGGGGGTGGCCATGTAGTACGCCTCGGAGGAGTCGCCGTGGTGCTCGACGCCGCCGATGCCGCCGCCGTACGGGACGCGGATGGTCAGCGGCATCGGGGTGGCCCCCCGGGTGCGGTTGCGCATCCGGGAGACGTGGCTGACGAGCTGCTCGAACGCCGGGTAGCCGAAGGCGTCGAACTGCATCTCCACCACGGGGCGCAGCCCGTACATCGCCATCCCCACCGCCGTGCCGAGGATGCCGGCCTCGGCCAGCGGGGTGTCCGTGCAGCGGTCCTCGCCGAACTCCTCGGCCAGGCCCTGCGTGATGCGGAAGACGCCGCCCAGCCGGCCCACGTCCTCGCCCATGACGTGCACGGTGGGATCGGCGGCCATCGCGTCGCGCATCGCGCGCGTGAGGGCCTGCGCCATCGTGGCGGGCTTGCGCCCGGCGGCGGTGCCGGCGACGGCGGTCGTCGTCATCGCTCTTCCTCCCCTGCCTGCAGGTCCGCCTCCAGCTCGGCGCGCAGCATGCTCTCCTGCGCGCGGAGCTGCTGGGTCGGCTCGGCGTAGACGTGCGCGAAGAGGTCCATCGGGTCCAGCTCGGCGTCGGCGTGCAGCCGCTCGCGCATGCCCGCCGCCAGCTCCTCCGCCGCCGCGCGGGCCGCGGCCGCGCCCGCCTCGTCGAGCAGCCCGCGGCCGGTCAGCTCGGCCTCCAGCAGCGCGATGGGGTCGTGGCCGCGCCAGGGCTCGACCTCGCTGTCCGTGCGGTACCGCGTGGCGTCGTCGGCGTTGGTGTGCGCGTCCATGCGGTACGTGACGGCCTCGACGAGGGTGGGGCCGCCGCCGCCGGCGGCCCGCTCGACGGCCTCGGTGAGGACCTCGTACGCGGCGACCGCGTCGTTGCCGTCGATGAGGCGGCCCGGCATCCCGTACCCCACGGCCTTGTGGGCGAGGGAGGGGGCGGCGGTCTGCTTGGCGAGGGGGACGGAGATCGCGAAGCCGTTGTTCTGCACGAGGAAGACCACGGGGGCGCGCCAGACGGCGGCGAAGTTCAGCGCCTCGTGGAAGTCGCCCTCGCTGGTGCCGCCGTCGCCGACCATGGCGAGGGCGACGACGTCGTCGCCCTTGAGCCGGGCGGCGTGGGCCAGGCCGACCGCATGCGGGAGCTGGGTGGCGAGCGGGGTGCACAGGGGGGCGATGCGGTGCTCCGCGGGGTCGTACCCGGTGTGCCAGTCGCCGCGGAGCAGGGTGAGGGCCTGCACGGGGTCGAGGCCGCGGGCGACGGCGGCGAGCGTGTCCCGGTAGCTGGGGAAGAGCCAGTCCTGCGGGCGCAGGGCGCGGGCGGCGGCGACCTGGCAGGCTTCCTGGCCGGTCGTGGACGGATAGACGGCCAGGCGGCCCTGCTTGGTCAGGGTGGTGGCCTGTTCGTTGTACCGCCGGCCGGTGACCAGCGCGCCGTACAGCTCGCGGAGCAGTCCGGTGTCTGTCTTCTCGGCGGCGGAGGTGCCGAGCACGCGGTACGGCTCGGGATCGGGCAGCAGGGGGGCCGCGTCGGTACGCGGCTTCCAGGCCGGCGGGGGCGCCGGGTGGTAGGCGCGGCCGGGCTGCTCAAGAACCGTCATGACGTCCACCTCCTTGTGGGCGTGGCTGAGTCCTCTTGCACTCCCTACCGATTGTTCGGTTGACGGCACATTTTGGCTACAGGGAACCCCAGCCTGTGGACAAACGGTTCTGCACAGCTTCCAATGGCAGCAGGTCGTCCAGGAAGGGGAGGCGGTACGGCATGGCGGAAGAACAGTTGGCCGACGACACCCCCGACCTGCCCGCCACCGCCCCGGCGGTGCCCGCGCCGCGCCCGCCGGCCCGCCGCCCGGACTCCGTCGACCGCGAGATCATCCGCATCCTGCGCGCCGACGGCCGCACCTCCGTACGCTCCGTCGCCGAGCAGGTGCACGTCTCCCGCGCCAACGCCTACGCCCGCATCAACCGCCTCATCGACGACGGCGTGATCCGCGGCTTCGCCGCCCGTATCGACCAGGAGCGGGCGGGGCAGGGGACGTCCGCGTACATCACGCTGAAGATCGTCCAGAACACCTGGCGCACGGCCCGCCGCCAGCTCGAACAACTGCCGGGCGCGGCGCACATCGCGCTCGTCGGCGGGGACTTCGACGTGCTGCTGCTGGTGCACACGGAGGACAACCGCGCGCTGCGCGACCTGGTGCTGACCCGGATCCAGTCGATCCCGGAGGTGCTGTCGACGCGCACGCTGCTGGTCTTCGAGGAGACGGACGTGCAGAACGACCTGCTGAGCTGAGTACGCGCCCGGGGCCCCGACCGTCGCGTACGCCCCCGGGGCCCGCCCCGCGCGGGCCGCCCGCCGTCAGGTCCGCAGGCCCGCGAAGGCCAGCGTCACCACGGCCGCCGCGACCTCGGCGTCGTCGTGGGCGTTGCCCGCACGCGGGCGGTACCACTCCGCGATCGAGTTGATCATGCCGAAGAGCAGCCGCGTGGCCAGCCGGACGTCCACGTCGGCCCGCAGGTCGCCGTCCGCCACCGCCTCCTTGAGCAGCGCCGCCACCCGCGCGTCGAACTCGCGCCGGCGCTCCATGGCCCAGCGCTCCGTCTCCGTGTTGCCGCGGACGCGCAGCAGCAGCGTCACGTACGGCAGCTCCGCCATCAGCACCGTGGTCGTGCCCCGGGCGACGGCCTCCAGCCGGTCCACGGCACGGCCGGTGCGCGCGGCGGGCTCGTCGAGGACGCCGAAGAGGCCGTCGAGCGCGCGGCTGACCGCGCGGTGCAGCAACTCCTCCTTGCCGCGCACGTGGTGGTATATCGAGGACTTGGAGATGCCCGCGGCGCGCGAGAGGTGCTCCATCGAGGTGCCGTCGTACCCCCGTTCCAGGAAGACCTCGACGGCCACGGCGAGCAGCGTCTCGGGGGTGTACGTGTCCCGTTTCGCGCCGCTCTGCGCGTCTATCCGCCTGCTCTCGGCCACTTATCCACAGCCTCTCTTGCCCCGACCGATCATTCGGTTACTCTAGCCGCGAAGCCCGATTTCCGCCCAGCTCGACGAGGAGTTGGTTCCGCATGCCCGCCCCCCTCACGCCCGACGCGCTCGCCGAGAAGCACCGCCCGATCCTGGACCAGGCGCTGGACGCAATCCGCACGCGCGCCTTCTGGTCGCCGCACCCCGAGCACCCGAAGGCGTACGGCGAGAGCGCCCCCGCGGACGGCCAGGCGGCCTTCGAGGCGCTGCGCGGCACCCGCGTCGACCTCGGCCAGCCCGGCACGGACGGCTGGGCCGGGGACGAGGTCTCGCCGTTCGGGCTGGAGCTGGGGATCACGTATCCGCATGCGGACCCGGACGTGCTGCTGCCCGTGATGCGGGCGGCGACGGAGGCGTGGCGGCAGGCCGGGCCCGAGCTGCGGGCCCTGGTGTGCCTGGAGATCCTGGCCCGGATCAGCGCCCGCACCCACGAGTTCGCGCATGCGGTGATGCACACGTCGGGCCAGGCGTTCATGATGGCGTTCCAGGCCGGCGGGCCGCATGCGCAGGACCGCGGCCTGGAGGCCGTCGCGTACGCGTATGCGGAGCAGAGCCGCACGCCGCTGGTCGCCGAGTGGTCCAAGCCGCAGGGCAAGCGGGACCCGCTGCACCTGCGCAAGACGTTCACGGCCGTGCCGCGCGGCGTCGCGCTGCTCGTCGGGTGCAACACGTTCCCGACGTGGAACGGCTATCCGGGCCTCTTCGCCTCCCTGGCGACGGGAAACGCGGTGCTGGTCAAGCCCCACCCGCGGGCGGTGCTGCCGCTGGCGCTGACGGTGCAGGCCGCCCGCGAGGTGCTGGCGGAGGCCGGCTTCGATGCGAACCTGGTGTGTCTGACCGCCGAGCGCGAGGGCGAGGGCGTGGCCAAGTCGCTGGCCCTGCGCCCCGAGATCCGGATCGTGGACTACACCGGCTCGTCCGCCTTCGGCGAGTGGCTGGAGGACAACGCCCGCCAGGCGCAGGTCTACACGGAGAAGGCCGGGGTCAACACGGTCGTCGTCGACTCCACCGACGACTGGCGCGGCATGCTCGCCAACCTCGCCTTCTCCCTCTCGCTCTACAGCGGCCAGATGTGCACCACCCCGCAGAACCTGCTGATCCCCCGCGACGGCATCGACACCGACCAGGGCCGCAAGTCGTACGACGAGGTGGTCGCCGGCCTCGCCGCCGCGGTCGACAAGCTCCTCGGTGACGACGAGCGGGCCGCGGCGCTGCTCGGCGCGATCGTCAACCCGGGGGTGCGGGAGCGGCTGGAGGCGGCCCCGGGGCTCGGCGAAGTCGCCCTGGCCACACGCGCGGTGGTCCACCCGGAGTTCCCCGGCGCCACGGTGCGTACGCCGGTGATCGTCAAGCTCGACGGCGCGAAGCCGGAGGCCGAGGCGGCGTACATGGCGGAGTGCTTCGGCCCGGTGTCGTTCGCGGTCGCGGTCGACTCGACGGGGGACGCGGTGGAGCTGCTGCGGCGCACGATCCGCGAGAAGGGCGCCATGACGGTCGGTGCGTACACGACCTCGACGGAGGTGGAGCGGCAGATCGAGGAGGCGTGCATGGAGGAGCCGGCGCAGTTGTCCTTCAACCTCACCGGCGGGGTGTACGTGAACCAGACCGCCGCCTTCTCCGACTTCCACGGCTCGGGCGGCAACCCGGCGGCGAACGCGGCGCTCACGGACGGCGCGTTCGTGGCGAACCGCTTCCGGATGGTGGAGGTCCGCCGCCCCGCGTAGCGCTACCGGACCGGCGGGCCGCCGGGCGCCGGGGTGTCCGGGCCGGCGGTCTGGGACCAGTGGTAGAGCGCCATGGCGACGCTGGTGGCGAGGTTGTAGCTGGAGACCTGCGGGCGCATCGGGAGCGAGACGAGCCGGTCCGCGCGCGCCCGCAGGGCCGGGGAGATCCCGTGCCGTTCGGAGCCGAAGGCCAGGAGTACGCCGGCCGGCAGGTGCAGGGTGCGCAGGTCGTCGCCGGCGGGGTCGAGGGCGTAGAGCGGGCCGGGGGCGGCGTCGGGGATGCCGGCGAGCGGGAGGCGGGCGACGGCGGTGGCGTAGTGCAGCCCGGCGGCCCCGCGGACCGCGTGGGGGTGCCAGGGGTCGGCGTCGCCGGTGGTGACGACGCCGGCCGCGCCCATGCCGGCGGCGAGGCGGACGACGGCGCCGACGTTGCCGAGGTTGCGCGGGTTGTCGAGGACGACGACGGGCGCGGAGCGCGGCGCGCGCAGCGCGGCGCGGACGGCGGCCGGTTCCGGCCGGTCGGCCAGGGCGGCGACGCCGGTGGGGTGCCGCCGGGGCACCAGCTCGCGCAGCTCCCTGTCGGGCACCTCGGCGAGCAGGGCGTCGAGGCGGGCGGCGAGGTCGGGAGCCAGCTCGTCGGCGAGGGCGCGGGCGTCGGCGCGGGAGGCGGTGACGGCGATCCGGACGCGGGCGCCGAAGCGCAGGGCGTGCTTGAGCGCGTGGAAGCCGTCGAGCAGCACGGCGCGGTCGTCCGCGACGGCCTCGCGCCACTGCCGTACGACGTCCCCGCTCATGCGCCGAGCCTACGCGTCCCGGCCCGCGGCCCTCAGGCCCGGCCGGCGTCCGCGTGCGCTTCCGGGGAGCCCGCCTGGGCCGGGATCGCGGGGTCCGGCCCTTCCGCCTCCGGCCGCTGCGGCGGGTGCTTGGCCGGCGGGGCCGTGCCCGGCACCCGGCCGAGGAGCAGGTTTTTCAGCCCCGTGACCTTGGCGCCCGTCCACACCAGGAAGATCGTCGGCAGGAACACCAGGTCCGCCGAGATCATCGCCGCCGAGAAGAACGGCAGCCCCATGATCACGGCGATCGACGCGTGGTCGATGATCATGATGGTCAGCAGCACGTTCTTCAGCCGCCGGTTGAACAGCGTGAACGGGAAGGCGACCTGCACGATGACCGTGCCGTAGCCGAGCAGCATGATCATGGTCCCGTTGCTCGCCATCATGTCCGCGAGCCCCGGCCAGGGCGTGAAGTAGTCCAGCTTGAGCGGGTAGTAGACGGCGGTGCCGTCCTGCCAGCGGGTGCCCTGGACCTTGTACCAGCCGGCGGTCGCGTAGATGAAGCAGACCTGGGCCATGATGACGAGCAGCCCGGCGTTGTGGGCGAGGTTCGCCAGCACGTCGCAGACCGTCCGCGGCTCGGCGGACCTGGCGCGCTGCGCCGCCCACCAGACCGCGTGCGCGACCCACAGCCCCCAGAAGATCAGCGCCCAGCCCCAGGTCAGATGCCCGAGCACGGTGACGACGGCCAGCGCGACGCCGGTCACCGCCCACAGCACCGTCCCGACCCGGTCTTGCGCCGGACCGGCCGCACCGCGCTCCGCCTGCCGCCGCGCCCGCCGGGCGTCGAGCGACCACACCTGGCCGCAGCGCGTGACCACCAGGTACGTGGCCATGAGGTGGATGACGTTGTCGCCGCCGTCGCCCATGAAGATGCTGCGGTTCTGCAGCGACAGCACGCCCACCATGAACAGCACGGACGCCGTCCGCGTCCGCCACCCCAGCAGCAGCATCACGCTGGCGACGACGGCGAGCAGGTAGACGATCTCGAACCAGAACTCGCTGCGCGACCACATCAGCAGCGTGAAGGCGTCGGTCTCGCCGATCAGCCGCTTGCCGAGGTCGAAGCTCCACGGCCCGTCGGGACCGTACAGCTCGTGCCGGTGCGGCAGTTCGCGCAGCAGGAAGCAGAGCCAGGTGAACGCGAAGCCGATGCGCACGACGGCCGTCTGGTACGGGCCGAGCGCGCGCGTCGTGATATGGCCGAGGCCGCGGGTGAGGGCGTCCTCGAAGCGCCGGCGCAGCTCGCGCGCCGAGGGGACCTTCGGGGGTACGGGCGGTCCGCCGGGCGCCGGGGGCGTGGCGGACGCGGTGGGTGCGGGGGGTGCGGGGGGCGACGGAGGCATGGCGGTCGGGGGAGGCTCCGGGGGCGTGGGGGGTGTGTGCGGTGCCGAGGTCACTGGGCGCTCTCCTCCCACACCTCACGGTCGCTCTCCATCAGGTCCTCCCCCGTGACGATCCACCAGGGCAGCTCGCGGTAGACCGGCGCGGTGTCCCACTGCTCGCTGCTCCACGGCGGCGGAGCGATCCGGCGGCTGGTCTGGCGGAGCTGGATCTTCTCGACCCGGCCGTCGTTCAGGACGGGCCCCAGGCGCCGCATCACGATGCGCTTGACGTAGTCCTCGGCGAGGTCGGCGCGGTCGGAGATGGCGCGGTTGTCCTCGTCGTGGGTGTCGGTCCAGTAGTCCCAGCCGCGGCGCAGTTCGTTCTGCACGGTGTGGCTGGGGGCCGGGTTGCCCTTGATGTTCTCGTGGTCCATGGCCGTGAGGTCGACCCAGCCGGTCTCCTCGGTGCCGCCGTCGGGCGTCTGCAACTGGGCGCGTACCTCGACGTGGATGTTGGTCTGCAGCGGGTTGGGCGCGAAGAGCCGCCAGTTCTGCTCGAACTCGGGGAAGACGATGCGGTCGATCGTCTCGTCGTGCTTGTTGCTGAGCGTGTTGGCCGGGGCGACGTGCAGGAAGCCGGCGCCCAGGTGCACGGTGACGACGCCGACCAGCACTGCGAGGGCGAGCGCGACGACGATCCGCGACAGCGGCGACAGCCCGTCGACGCCGAGCACCGGCCGCGGCGCGGCCTCCGGCGCGGGCTCCGCCGACGCCTCTTCCTCCGCCCCCGTGGCGCCCCCGCCGTCGGGTATGCCGGCGCGGCTCTCGTCCGGCTGGCGCGATTCCATAACCCCCGGGCTCCCGTCTCCTCCGGTCCTTAGGACCGGCACGCTACCCACCCCGACCGCCTCCGCGCAGCGTGCGGGGGCAGAAACCGACCTTGACAGGGTAAGGCCGGGCAAGGAGCATGGAACCGAACGATCGGTCGGTAGGGAAGGCACGGGAGCCGCGATGCCGGAGACGATCACCGAAAGAGGCCGCCGGTCCGGAGCCGAGTCAGGTTCCGGATCTCGTACGGGCAGGGGGGCGCCCGACGCCGCACCGCAGGCCACCGCCGCCTTCGAGGCGAAGATCGCCGCGGATGAGCGCATCGAGCCGCGCGACTGGATGCCCGATGCCTACCGCGCGACGCTCGTGCGCCAGATCGCCCAGCACGCGCACTCCGAGATCATCGGTATGCAGCCGGAGGCGAACTGGCTGACGCGCGCCCCCTCCCTGCGGCGCAAGGCGATCCTGCTCGCCAAGGTGCAGGACGAGGCGGGTCACGGCCTGTATCTCTACAGCGCCGCCGAGACCCTGGGCACCGGCCGGGACGAGCTGCTGGACAAGCTGCACGCCGGCCGCCAGAAGTACTCCTCGATCTTCAACTACCCCACGCTCACCTGGGCCGACGTCGGCGCCATCGGCTGGCTCGTGGACGGCGCCGCGATCATCAACCAGGTGCCGCTGTGCCGCTGCTCCTACGGCCCGTACGCGCGCGCGATGGTCCGCATCTGCAAGGAGGAGTCCTTCCACCAGCGCCAGGGGTACGAGCTGCTGCACGCTCTCGCGCACGGCACCCCCGAGCAGCACGCGATGGCGCAGGACGCCGTCGACCGCTGGTGGTGGCCGTCGCTGATGATGTTCGGCCCGCCCGACGACGAGTCGGCGCACTCGGCGCAGTCCATGGCCTGGAAGATCAAGCGCCACTCGAACGACGAGCTGCGCCGGCGCTTCGTCGACATCTGCGTGCCGCAGGCCGAGATCCTGGGCCTGACGCTCCCGGACCCGGACCTGCGGTGGAACGAGGAGCGGGGGCAGCACGACTTCGGCGCCATCGACTGGACGGAGTTCAAGGAAGTGCTCCGGGGGAACGGGCCGTGCAACGAGCAGCGGATAGGCCGCAGGCGGCAGGCGCACGAGGACGGCGCATGGGTACGCGACGCCGCCTCGGCGTACGCCGCGAAGCAGGCGCGTGCCGCGGAGTCCGCGGAGGCGGCGGCATGACCGCGGCGGCCCCCGGCTCCGGTGCGGACCCGGGCGCGGACCCGGGTCGTACGGACGCGGAGAAGCGCCCCGGGTCCGACGACGCGGAGGCGACGGCGGCGGACTGGCCGCTGTGGGAGGTGTTCGTCCGCAGCAGGCGCGGCCTGTCGCACGTGCACGCCGGCTCGCTGCACGCCCCGGACGCCGCCATGGCCCTGCGCAACGCCCGCGATCTCTACACCCGGCGCCAGGAGGGCGTCTCGGTGTGGGTCGTGCCGTCCGCGGCGGTCACGGCCTCCTCGCCCGACGAGAAGGACCCGTTCTTCGCGCCCGCCGCCGACAAGCCCTACCGGCACCCCACGTTCTACGAGCTGCCGGAGGGGGTGCGGAACCTGTGAGCACCGCCCCGGACCCGGCCGCCACCGACCCGGCCGCCCTCGATCCGGCCACCCTCGATCCGGCCGCCGCCGCGGGTGCGCTGGCGCTGGGGGACGACGCGCTCGTGCTGTCCCACCGGCTCGCCGAGTGGACCGGCCACGCGCCGGTCCTGGAGGAGGAGGTCGCCCTCGCGAACATCGCGCTCGACCTGCTCGGCCAGGCGCGCGTGCTGCTGTCCCTCGTCGGCGACGAGGACGAGCTGGCCTTCCTCCGCGAGGAACGTGCCTTCCGCAACGTCCAGTTGGTCGAGCAGCCGAACGGCGACTTCGCACACACGATCGCCCGCCAATTGTACTTCTCCGTCTACCAGGAGCTGCTCTACGGGCAGTTGGCCGCCGGCGGTGAGCCCTCGCCCCTGGCGCCGCTCGCCGCGAAGGCGGTCAAGGAGGTCGCGTACCACCGCGACCACGCCGAGCAGTGGACCCTGCGCCTCGGCGACGGCACCGAGACCTCGCACGCCCGGATGCGGGCCGGCCTCGGCGCGCTCTGGCGGTACACGGGCGAGCTGTTCCGGCCCGTCGAGGGCCTGGCGGTGGACTGGGCCGGGCTGGAGGCGGCGTGGCTGGAGACCGTGGGCGACGTGCTGAAGCGCGCCACGCTCACGCTGCCCGAGGGCCCGCGCGGCACGGGCTGGTCGGCCGGGGCCGGGCGCGAGGGCGTGCACACGGAGCCGTTCGGCCGGATGCTCGCGGAGATGCAGCATCTGCACCGCAGCCACCCGGGGGCGTCATGGTGACGGACACCCCGCCGGACACCCCGCTGGAGGAGCGGCTGCGGGAGCTGGCCGGCAGCGTGCCGGACCCGGAGCTGCCGATGCTGACGCTCGCGGAGCTGGGCGTGGTTCGCGGGGTGCGCAGGACCGGGGCGGCGGCGGTGGAGGTCGAGCTGACGCCGACGTACACGGGCTGCCCGGCCGTGGAGTCCATGGCCGAGGACATCGAGCGGGTGCTGCGCGAGCGCGGCGGGATGGCGGAGGTACGGGTGCGGCGCGTGCTGGCGCCGGCGTGGACGACGGACGACATCACGCCGGAAGGCCGCCGCAAGCTCGCCGAGTCGGGCATCGCCCCACCCCGTACGACGCGCCCCGCCGGGCCGGTCCCGGTCACGCTGGGCCCCCGGCGCGCCCCGGCGCCGGGCCACGCCGGCTCCACGACGCCGGGGACCGCCGTACCCTCCGCGCTACCCCCCGTGGCTGCCGCGGGCACCTCCGGCAGCCGGGCCGCCGCCCCCGACCCCGCCGCGGGCGTCCCGTGTCCCCGCTGCGGCTCCGCCGCGACCGAGTTGCTGTCCCCGTTCTCCTCCACCGCCTGCAAGGCCCTCCGCCGCTGCACCGCCTGCCTGGAGCCCTTCGACCACTTCAAGGAGCTGACGTGACCTCCGCCGCCGCACCCCGGGGGCACGCCGTCTTCCACGACCTCAAGGTCGCCGACATCCGCCGCCTCACGGACGACGCCGTCGCCGTCACCTTCGCCGTGCCGCCCGAGCTGCGCGCGGCGTACGGCTTCCGGGCCGGGCAGCACGTCGCCCTGCGGATCCCCACCGGCACCGACGGCGGCGCCAGCGACCGGCGGACGTACTCGATCTGCTCCCCCGAGGACCCCGAGCCCGCCGAGCTGACGGTCGGCGTCCGCGAGGTCGCCGACGGCGCCTGCTCGCCGTACGTCAACCGGCGGCTCGCGCCGGGGGAGACCCTGCCCGTGCTCACCCCCGCCGGCCGCTTCGGGCTGCGCGGCGCCGCCGTCCCCGGCGGGCGCTACGGCGCGGTGGTCGGCGGCAGCGGCATCACGCCCGTGCTCTCGATCGCCTCGACCCTCCTCGGGCGCGACCCGCGGGCCCGCTTCTGCCTCGTCCGCAGCGACCGGTCCACCGACTCCGCGATGTTCCTGGAGGAGGTCGCCGACCTCAAGGACCGCTATCCCGACCGGCTCCAGGTCGTGCAGTCGCTCAGCCGCGAGGAACAGCAGGCCGGGCTGCCCGCCGGGCGGCTGGACGCGGCGCGGCTGGCGGAGCTGCTGCCCGCGCTGCTGCCGGTGGCGGAGGTCGCGGGCTGGTTCCTGTGCGGGCCCTTCGGGCTCATCCAGCAGGCGGAGCGCGGGCTGCGCACCCTCGGCGTGCCGCGCCGCCGGATCCACGAGGAGATCTTCCACGTCGACGACGCCCCGGCCCCCGAGCCCGCGGGCGCCGGGCCCGAGCACAGCACGCTGACGGCCACCCTCGCGGGCCGCTCCGGCAGTTGGCCGCTGCGGCCGGGCGAGAAGCTGCTCGACGCGGTGCTGCGGGCCCGCCCGGACGCCCCGTACGCGTGCAAGGGCGGCGTCTGCGGTACGTGCCGGGCGTTCCTGGTCCGCGGCGAGGTCCGGATGGACCGCAGCTATGCGCTGGAGCCCGACGAGCTGGCCGCCGGATACGTGCTGGCCTGCCAGTCGCACCCGGTGACCCAGCAGGTGGAGCTGGACTTCGACCGCTGACCCGGGGCGGGCCGCGGCCGCGTCAGAGCACGTGCCCCGGGGCGCCCTTGTCGTCCACGACCGGCCGCCCGGCGGCGGCCCACGCCTCCATGCCCCCGGCGACGTTGACGGCGTCCATCCCCTGCTGCACGAGATACATCGCCACCTGCGCCGAGCGCCCGCCGGAGCGGCAGATCACGTTGATCCGGCCGTCCTGCGGCGCCGCCTCGGTCACCTCGCCGTAGCGCGCGGCGAACTGGCTCATCGGGACATGCAGTGCGCCCTCGGCGTGACCGGCCTGCCACTCGTCGTCCTCGCGGACGTCCAGCAGGAAGGCGGCCTCCGCCAGCTCGTCGATGCCGACCGTGGGTACGTGACCAAAGCTCATGCCCCGACGCTACCGGACCGCCGTCCGGTGCTCCCGCGCCGCCGCCGGTCCCGTCGCCGTGCCCGCGTCAGCCGCGGGCCAGCTCCGCGAGTGCCGCTTCCTTCTCCGACACCCGTGCCAGCAGCTCCTCGGCGATCTCCTCCAGCAGCCGGTCCGGGTCGTCGGGCGCCAGCTTCAGCATCTGGCCGATCGCGCCCTCCTCCAGCTGCTTCGCGACCGACACCAGCAGCTCTTTGCGCTGCGCCAGCCACTCCAGCCGCGCGTAGAGCTCCTCGGCGCGGCTGCGCCGGGGCTCCTCGGGCGCGGGCCCGGCCTCCCACTCCGCCTTGAGCGCGGTCAGCGCCTCGACGTCCCCGGAGGCGTACGCGGTGTTCACACGGGCGATGAACGCGCTGCGCCGGTCCGACTCGTGCTCCTCCTGGGCGAGGTCGGGGTGCGCCATGCGGGCCAGCTCGCGGTAGAGCCGGCGGGCCTCCTCGCTGGGCCGCACCCGCGGCGGGGGCGACACGGGCCGGCCGGTGAGCATGTCGGCGGCCTCCGGCGAGAGCCCGTCGGAATCGAGCCAGCCGCCGAACAGCTCCTCGACACCGGGCATCGGCATCACCAGCGCCCGCGCCTCGTCGGCCAGGCGCTTGTCCTCCGGGTCGCCGGTCCGCTCGGCCTTGGCCTCGGCGAGGAGGGCGTCCAGTTCGTCGAGGCGGCTGTACATGGGGCCGAGGCGCTGGTGGTGCAGCCGGGAGAAGTTGTCGACCTCGATACGGAACGTCTCGACGGCCACCTCGAACTCGATGAGGGCCTGCTCCGCGGCCCGTACGGCGCGCTCCAGCCGCTCGGCGCCCGTGTCGGGACCGGTGTCGCCGCCGTCCGCTTCCTTGGCGTGCTCGCCGCCGCTTCCTGTCCCGTCGGCGCGCGCGTGCTCGTCGTCGGGGGGCGTCTGCTCGTCGGGTTCCGCGGGTTCCGTCACCCCGCCAGCGTACGGGGTGGGCCCCGGGGCGAGACGGCCAGTTCCGCGAGGAGTGGCCCGCCGCATACGAACCGCGCCGGGCGGCGGCCGTGACCGGCCCCGGAGACGGCGAGACCGGCGACGGCTCTGCCGTCGCCGGTCCGCTGATCGGGCAGGGCGGGAGGACCCCGGGCCCGGGGGTCCGCGGGTCCACCGCCTCAAGAGCCGTTACCGGCTCGGACGTTGACTCAGACGTTGACGCCGAAGTCCTGCGCGATGCCGCGCAGCCCCGAGGCGTAGCCCTGGCCCACGGCGCGGAACTTCCACTCGGCCCCGTTGCGGTACAGCTCGCCGAAGACCATGGCGGTCTCGGTCGAGGCGTCCTCGCTGAGGTCGTAGCGGGCGATCTCGTTGTTGTCGGCCTGGTTGACGACGCGGATGAACGCGTTGCGCACCTGGCCGAAGCTCTGCTGGCGGCTCTCGGCCTCGTAGATCGACACCGGGAAGCTGATCTTCTCGATCTCGGCGGGCACGCCCGCGAGGTTCACCTTCACCTGCTCGTCGTCACCCTCGCCCTCACCGGTGAGGTTGTCACCGGTGTGCTCGACGGAGCCGTCGGGGCTCTTGAGGTTGTTGAAGAAGATGAAGTGCTGGTCCGAGAGGACCTTCCCGTCGGCGCCGAGCAGCAGTGCGCTGGCGTCGAGGTCGAAGTCCGAGCCGGTGGTGGTCCGCACGTCCCAGCCGAGGCCGACGATGACGGCCGTAAGACCCGGCGCCTCCTTCGTCAGTGAGACGTTTCCACCCTTAGCGAGGCTGACACCCATGACTTACCCTGCCCCAATCCGGCGCGGGCCGCGCCGCTTGACGAACATTGCTGGGCCCGGCTGACCGTGGCACCCATTGGTGCAACGAGCACCCCGGGACCCCGGTTCCCGCCAGCGTACGGCGACGAATCGGACCTCGTGCCCTCGGGTCTACCACCTTCGCCGATCGCCCCGGAACCCCCCGGGCGGCGCGTTACGCCGTCCGGGCGTTTCACGTGAAACAAGACCCCGGCCACCCGGCCGGGACCCGTCGCTCACCGCAATCGTTTCACAGCTCGCTGACCAGCGCTTCGGATCCCACCAGGTCGCGGCCCCGGTCAGGGTCCCGGGACGACCCGCGCGAGCAGCCCCTCGATCCCGGCGAGCTGCGGTGCGCCCTTGCCGGACGCGGCGACGAACCCGTCCGGACGCAGGAGCAGCCAGCCCGTCCGGCGGTGGGTGACATGCGCGTACGTGAGCACGTCCGGGTGGCGGGCCGCCAGGCGCTCGGCGGCCGGCCGCAGGGCGCCGGCGTCGCCGGGGCCCAGCGTGAGGAGACGGAAGCCCTCCTGCCCGGGGCCGGCCGCCGGGACCCACGCGGGCGTACGGCTGCCGGGGGCCGGCAGCCCGCGGGGCGGCTTGGGCGTGGGAGCGCCGAAGAGCACGTCGGGGTAGCGGGTGAGCCGGCCGGCCAGCATGGGCGCGTACCAGCGCCGCAGCGTGCCCGTGGCCTGCATCAGGGCCCACACGCCGTTGCGTACGCGGGAGGCGAACGGCCCGGCGGCGGCCTGCCGGATCATGCGGCCCGTGGTCTGCACGACCTCCTCGGCGATGGCGCGCCGCTCGGGGCCGTAGCTGTCGAGCACGGCGGGGGACAGGGTGCCCTGGATCACGCCGGCGAGCTTCCAGGCCAGGTTGCGGCCGTCCTGGATGCCGAGGTTGAGCCCCTGCCCGCCGACGACGGAGTGGACGTGGGCGGCGTCGCCGGCGAGGAACGCGCGGCCGGAGCGCAGCGTCTTGGCGATCCGCTCCTGGCTGGTGAACGAGTCGATGGAGGTGGCGGAGACGTAGCGCAGCCCGGCGGGGGCGCGCTCGTCGAGCATCTGCTGCACCGCCTCGCGCGTCATCGGCATGTCGGGCGGGACCGGGCCGGAGATGCGGACCAGACCGCCCGGCAGCGGCGACAGCAGCACCGCGCCCTTGTGGCCCAGGAAGTACTGCACCGCGTCCCGGCCGAAGTCGCCGGTCACCTCCCCCTCGGCCAGCACGAACGTCATCGGCACGCTGCCGCCCTCGAAGGGGATGCCGAGCTTCTGCCGCACCGTGCTGCCGACGCCGTCGGCGCCGATGAGCCAGGGCGCGGTGACGGTCCCGGTCGCGCCGTCGGGGCCCTCGGTGGCGAGGGTGACCGTGTCGTCGGCGGTGGTGACGTCGGTGACGCGGACCCCGTACTCGACCCGGCCGCCGAGCTTTTCGAGCACGCCCAGCAGCAGTTGGGTGGTCTCCTGCTGCGGCAGCAACAGCGGTTCGTTCGCCTCGCCCAGCGCGACGCGGAGCGTCTTGCCGTCCGGCATGTGGTACGCGAGGGCGGCCGGCCGCACGCCGCGTGCCAGTGCGTCGTCGAGCATGCCGAGCCCGTCGAGTACGTCGAGCGTCGGCGGCCAGAGCAGGACGGCCCGGGAGCCGGTGTGCGGTTCGGTGTCGGCCTCCAGCAGCCGGGTGGGCACGCCGAGCCGCAGCAGCTCGCAGGCGATCACCAGCCCGCACGGGCCGGCACCGACCACGACGACGGGATCGTCCGAGGCCGAGTCCTCGGCGGCGGCATTGCGGCTGTGGTCCTGGGCGTTACTCATCGTTCGTTCTCCAGACGTTGCTCAGCCATGCGCTCACGGCGGCGGCGGTCGTCGCGGCGTGGTCCTCGATCAGAGTGAAGTGATCGCCCGGTACGACGACCTCGGTGTGCGGCAGCGGCCACGGCACGGGCCGGGCCGGGATCGGCCGCTGCGCCGCGGCGAGGAGCGTGGGGACGTCGGCCGGCGCCGGGCGCAGGGTGTGCAGCAGTTCCAGATACCGGCCCATCGCCGTGAGCCGGGTGTCGTCGATGACGTCCATCCGCGCGGCGACGCCGTCGAGCAGTTCCGGATGGTCCGCCGGGCTGTACTCGGTGAGCGGCCGGCTGTCGAGCAGCACCACCGCCGCGGCCCCCAGCCGCTCCGCGAGGGCGTGCGCGAGCAGGCCGCCCGAGGAGTACCCGGCGAGGGCGAACGGCCCGTCGCCCGCCGCGCGTGCGGCGGTGGCGGCCAGGGTGTCGAGCAGCGCCGGCAGGCTCGCCGGCAGCGGCTCGCCGGCGCGGAAGCCGGGCAGGGGCAGCGCCGTCACCCGGTAGCCGTCGCCGCGCAGCGCGGCGGCGAGCCGCGCGAACTGGTGGGGTCCGGACGCCGCCAGCGCGCTGGGCAGCGCGATCAGGTGCGGCCCCGCGCCCTCCGCCGTGAGCGGGACGGGCGCGGTGAGCGCGCCCGGGTCGCCGGGGCCGGTGAAGGCCGTACGGAACGAGGCCGCCGTGCCGAGCATGTCGATGAACTCCCGCGACCGTCCCTGTTCCAGCGCCCCCCGGAACATCGCGGACAGGAAGCCGCCGCCCGTGTCGTCCGCACCGGGCGGGCCGGCGGGGGAGGGGGACAGCTCGGCGTACAACTGCTCGGTGAGCGCGGCCAGGTCGGGATTCCGTGTGAGGACGGCCGCCGGGAGGCGGGCGCCGGTGGCGCCGCCCAGCCGGTTGCGGAGTTCGACGGTGGTCAGCGAGTCGAAGCCCAGCTCCAGCAGCCCCCGGTCGGCCAGCGCTCCGGGGTCGGTGTGGCCGAGGACGGCGGCCACCTCGGTCCTGACCAGGTCGGCCAGCAGCGCGCGCAGCTCGTCGCCGGTGGCGTCCGCAAGCCGCTGCCGCGGGGCGGTCCCGGCGGAGTCTTCGGAGCGTACGGGGACGTCGGAGGCCAGCTCGGCGAGCAGGGCGCCCGGGCGGGCCGCGCCGTACGAGGCGGCGAAACGCTCCCAGTCGATCTCCGCCACCACCGCGCCCGGCTCGTCCTCGTCGACGACCCAGCGCACGCCGTGGAGCATCCGCGCGGGGTCGAGCGGACCGAGGCCCGCCCGGGCGAGCCGCTGCTCCCCCTGCCCGGCGCCGCTCCAGGGCCCCCAGGCGACGGACGCCGCCCTCAGCCCGAGAGCCGTCCGCATCCCCTCGACCAGCGCCTCGACGTGCGCGCAGACGGCCGCGTACGCCCCCTGGCCGACGCCCCCGAAGGTCGCGGCGACGGAGGAGAAGCACACCAGCGCCTCCAGCGGCACGCCCTCCAACCCGGCCAGCAGCGCGCCGGCTTCCCCGGACGCGGCGAAGGTCTCCGACAGCCGCGCGGGGGTGAGCCGGTCGATCGGCACGTCTCCCGGTGCGGCGCCGGTGTGCACGACGGCGGTGAGCGGCAGGTCCGGCGGCAGGGCCGCCAGCATCTCGTCGTGGCCCGGGCGGGTGGCGAGTGCCGTGGCCGGGATCCCGGCGGCGGTCAGCTCCGCCGCCTCGGCCTCGGTACGCGCGGGGGTGCCGCCGGCCAGCAGCACGTGCGCGGCGCCCCCGGCCGCGAGCAGCCGCGCGGTGGCGGCGCGCGGGCTGTCGTCGGCGCCGGCGACCAGGACGGTGCCGTGCGGCTGCCAGGGGGCGGGTGCGCGGCCGGCGGTGCCGGGCCGGTCGGGGCGGGCGCGGACGAGGCGGCGTACGAACGCTCCGGCGGGGCGTACCGCGATCTCGTCCTCGCGCCGCTCGGCGGCGCCGGCGAGGGCGAACGCGAGCGCGTCGGCCAGCCCGGACCACGCCCCGCCCTCCGGCAGTTCCCCCTCCGGTACGGCCGCCCCCGGTGCGGGCTCCTCCGGCGCGGCCCCTCCCGGCGCGGCCTCCCCTGGCGCGGCCTTCCCTGGCGCGGCCTTCCCTGGCAGGTCCACGAGTCCGCCCCACTGCCCCGGGTGCTCGTGGGCGACCGCCCGGCCCAGGCCCCAGACCGCCGCCTGATCTGCCCGCGGCGCTGCGTCGTCCCGGTCCACGGCGACGGCGCCCCTGGTCACCACCCACAGCGGGGCGTCGAGCGCGGCGTCGGCCAGGCCCTGCGCCAGCGCGAGGGTGGCGGTGGTGCCCACGGTGAGGTACGGCTCGCCGGGCGCCGTCGCGCCGTCGAGCGCCAGCAGGGACAGCACCCCCGCCGCGCCCGCCGGGGCGGCGTCACGCAGGCGCCCGGCCAGCGGCTCGCGCGCGGCCGCGGCGGTGTCCACCTCCAGCAGCCGGCAACGCGCGCCGCGCTCCGTCAACGCCCGTACGACCGCGCCGGATGCTCCGGGAGCGTCCGCGGGAGCGACGACCAGCCAGTCCCCGTCGATACGCGCCGCGTCCCCCGGCTTCGCCGCCGCGCGCCACACCACCCGGTACCGCAGCCGCTCCGCGGCGTCGCTCTCCTGTCCCCGGGCCCGCCACTCCGCGAGCGCCGGCAGCACGGCGTCCAGCGCGGCCGGTGCCACGCCGAAGGCCTTCGCCAGGGTCGCGGCGTCCCGCTGCTCGACGTAGTCCCAGAACCGGTCGTCGGGGACCGTCCGCCCCGTCCCCTCGGCCGCCGGGGCGAGCCAGAACCGCTCGCGGCGGAAGGGATAGGTGGGCAGCTCGCGGCGGCGGGCGCCGGTGCCCGCGAACAGCTCCGGCCAGGCGACCGGCAGCCCGGCCGCGTACGCCTCCCCCAGCGCGGTGAGGAAGCGGTCGGCGCCGCCGTCGTCCCGCCGCAGCGTGCCGAGCACCGCCGCGTCCGGGCCCGCACCCTGGGCGTCGAGGACTTCCTGCACCGCCGCCGTGAGCACCGGATGGGCGCCCACCTCGACGAACGCCCGGTGGCCCGAGCCGGCCAGGGCGCCGACCGCGGTCCCGAAGCGGACGGTGCTCCGCGCGTTGCGGTACCAGTAGCCGGCGTCCAGATCCGCGGTGTCGAACGGCTCCCCGGTGACCGTCGAGACGAACCGCACCCGTCCCCGCCGCGGCCGGATGTCCCGCCAGCCCGCGAGCAGCCGGGTGCGCAGGGGTTCGATCTGCGGCGAGTGCGCGGCGAAGTCCACCCGTACCCGGCGCGCGTCCACGTCCTCGGCCGCGAGCGCGGCCAGCAGTTCGTCCAGCGCCTCGGTCTCGCCGGAGACCACGACCCCCGCGGGGCCGTTGACGGCCGCGACCGTCAGCCGCCCGGCCCAGGGGGCGAGCCGGTCGGTCGCCGCCTCCTCGGGCAGCGGTACGACGGCCATGCCGCCCTGCCCCGCGAGGGTGGCCAGCACGGCGCCCCGGTGGGCGATGACGGCGGCGCCGTCGTCGAGGGAGAGCCCGCCCGCGACGACGGCCGCGGCGATCTCGCCCTGCGAGTGCCCCACCACGGCCGCCGGCCGCACCCCGCACGCCTGCCACAGCTCCGCGAGCGCCACGGCGACGGCCCACTGCGCCGGCTGGACGACGTCGGCCCGCTCCAGCTCGGGCCCTTCGGCGTGCCGGAGTACGTCGCCGAGGGACCAGTCGACGTGCGGCGCCAGCGCCTTCTCGCAGGCGGCGATGTGCTCGGCGAACACCGGCGAGGCGTCGAGCAGTGCGCGTCCCATCCCGGCCCAGTGGGACCCGCCGCCGCCGAAGAGGAACACCGGGCCCGCACCGGCGGCGTCCGCGGCCCGCGCCCGGCCCCGTACGACACCCGCCGCGGAACGCCCGTCGGCCAGCGCGCGCAGGCCCTGGGCGAAGCCGTCCGCGTCCGCGGCGGTCAGCACCGCCCGGTGCGGGAACGGCCGGCGGCCGGTGGCGAGCGTGAACCCGGTGTCCAGCACCGCGGGCGGATCGGTGGGGGACGCGGCGGTGACGTGGGCGTGGAGGCGGGCGGCCTGGGCGCGCAGGTCGTCTTCGGTACGGGCCGACAGCGGCCACGGCGTCACCGGCCCGGCGCCGGTGCCCGTGCCGATCACGAGCGGCGACCGGCCGCCGGTGTCGCCGTCCCCGGCTTCCCCGGCTTCCCCGGCTTCCCCGGCTTCCCCGGCTTCCCGCACCGCCGACGGCGCCTCCGCGGGCGCCTCCTCGACGATCAGGTGCGCGTTGGTGCCGCTGACCCCGAACGCCGACACCCCCGCCCGGCGCGGCCGGTCCGACTCCGGCCACTCCCGGCGCTCGGTGAGCAGCCGCACCTCCCCCGCCGCCCAGTCGACGTGCGGTGTCGGCTCGTCCACGTGGAGGGTGGCGGGCAGGTGTCCGTGGCGGAGCGACTGGACCATCTTGATGATCCCGGCGACGCCGGCCGCCGCCGCCGTGTGGCCGACGTTCGACTTCAGCGAGCCGAGCCACAGCGGCCGCTCCGCCGGCCGCCCGCCGCCGTAGGTGGCGAGCAGCGCCTGTGCCTCGATGGGGTCGCCGAGCCTGGTGCCCGTGCCGTGGGCCTCCACGGCGTCGACGTCCCCGGGCGCCAGGCCGGCCGCGGCGAGGGCGGCGCGGATGACGCGCTGCTGCGAGGGGCCGTTGGGGGCGGACAGGCCGTTGCTGGCGCCGTCCTGGTTGACGGCCGAGCCGCGGATCACCGCGAGCACCGGGTGGCCGTGCCGCCGCGCGTCGGACAGCCGCTCCAGCAGCAGCATCCCCACGCCCTCGCCCCACGCGGTGCCGTCGGCCGCCGCCGCGAAGGACTTGCAGCGCCCGTCCGGCGCCAGCCCGCGCTGCCGGCTGAACTCCACGAACCCGGCGGGCGTGGCCAGCACCGTCACCCCGCCCGCGAGCGCGAGATCGCACTCCCCCGCGCGCAGTGACCCCGCGGCGAGGTGGGTGCTCACCAGCGACGACGAGCAGGCGGTGTCCAGCGTCAGCGCCGGGCCCTCCAGACCGAGGGTGTACGAGAGCCGCCCGGACAGCACGCTCGCGGCGTTGCCCGTCATCACGTAGCCCTCGACCCGGTCGGCGGTCGTCGTCGTGAGCATCCCGTAGTCCTGGCCGCTGGTCCCGACGAAGACGCCGGTGCGGCTGCCCGCGAGGGACGAGACGTCGATCCCCGCCCGCTCGACGGCCTCCCACGCGGTCTCCAGCGAGAGCCGCTGCTGCGGATCCATGGCCAGGGCCTCGCGGGGCGAGATGCCGAAGAACTCGGCGTCGAAGTCCCCCGCGTCGTACAGGAATCCGCCGTGCCGTACGTAACTGGTGCCCGGGTGGTCGGGGTCGGGGTCGTACAGCCCGTCGAGGTCCCAGCCGCGGTCCGCGGGGAACCCGCCGATCGCGTCCCGCCCCGCGGCCAGCAGCTCCCACAGCTCCTGCGGCGTCGTCACCCCGCCCGGGAACCGGCAGGCCATGCCGACGACCGCGATCGGCTCCCGCTCGCGCAGGTCGGCCCGGCGCAGCCGGCGGAGCGCCTCGTGCAGGTCGACGGTCACGCGCTCCAGGTAGTCCCGGAGGCGGGCCTCGTTGCCCGGGTGCGTCGTGTCCGCGGTGTTCGCCATGGCGGTCCTCATTACTGGCCGCGGCCGGACCCGAAGGTGCCCAGCCGCTCGTCGATGAACGCGAACAACTCGTCGTCGGTGAACCGCGCCACGGCCCGCGCGACCTCCGGTCGCGAGTCGAAGGCGGGGTCGTAGCCCGTGGCGTCGTAACCGGGCTGCGGTGTGTCGGCGGGTGCGTCGGCCGGTGCGGTGCCCAGCAGTTCGCCGTCCAGGAACCCGGCGACGGCCGCCGGCGTCGGGTGGTCGAAGACGAGGGTCGCCGGCAGCCGCAGGCCGGCGGCGTCGCCGAGCCGGTTGCGCAGCGAGACGGCGGCCAGGGAGTCGAACCCCAGGTCCTGGAACGGCCGGTTCGGATCCACCGCCTCCGCCCCGGGGTGGCCGAGCACCTCGGCGGCGGCCGTACGCACGAGGGTCAGCAGCTCCGCCCCCCGCTCGTCGGGGTCGAGTCCCGCCAGGCGCGCGACGAGCGCCGACCCGCCGGCGTCGCCCGCCGGCTCCGCACCCTCGGCGCCGTCCCCGCCGCCGCCCGGTGCGCCGGTCGCCTCGGGCAGGGCGGCAAGGAGAGGGCTGGGGCGTACGGCGGCGAACACCGGCGCGAGGCGCGCCCAGTCGACGTCCGCGACGGCGACGAAGGTCTCGTCGTGGTCGAGCGCCTGCTGCAGCGCGGCGAGCGCCGGCCCGGTCGGCAGCCCGCCGAGGCCGCGCCGCGCGAGCTGCGCCTGCCGGTCCTCGTCGACGGTGCCGTCCGGTGCACCGACCGACACCTCCGCCCACGGCCCCCAGGCGAGCGACGTGGCCGGCAGCCCGGCGGCGCGCCGGGCGTGGGCGAGCGCGTCGAGGGACGCGACGCCCGCGGCGTGGGCGCCCTGGCCGGCACTGCCCCAGACGCCGGCGACGGAGGAGAAGAGGACGAACGCGACCGGTTCCAGGTCCAGTTCGCCGGTCAGTTCGTGGAGCAGCCGGGCCCCTCCGGCGCGTACGGACAGGACGCCGGCGAGGTCGTCGGCGGTCAGGTCCGCCAGCGGGGACCAGGTGTCCGCCTCCTCCGTGTGGACGACGGTGACCAGGGGCCGGTCGGGCGGCAGGGAGGTCAGGAGGGCGCGTACGGACGCGCGCTCGCGCAGGTCGGCCTCGGCGACGGTGACGGCACCGGCGCCCAAGGCGGTGAGTTCCGCCGTGAGTTCGGCCGCGTCCGTCTCCGTGCCCGGGGGACGGGTGAGCACGAGGTGGTCGGCTCCGGCGCGGGCGAGATGCCGGGCGACGAGCAGGCCCATGCCCGTCGTTCCGCCGGTGACCAGGGAGGAGTCGCGGAAGTGGTACGTGGCGGGGGAGGGGCCGGCGTGCGGTGCGCGGGTGAGGCGGGGGACGTACGCGGCGTCGTCGCGGATGGCGAGCTGGGTCTCGTGGGTGCGGTGCGCGGTGGCGAGGTGCCGGACGAGGCGGGCGTAGTGGCCGGGGCCGGGTGCGCGGGGCAGGTCGACGAGTCCGGCGACGTGGTCGGGGTGTTCGAGCACGGCGACCCGCCCGAGGCCCCAGGTCCGCGCGTGGTCGGGGTCGGGCGGGCCGTCGTCGGGGCCGGTGCTGACGGCGTGGGTGGTGAGGGTCCAGAGCGGGGCGGGGACGGGCTCCGGGCGCTGGAGGTACCGGAGGGTGGCCACGGGGTCGGGGTCGAGGTTGAGGACGCCGGCGAGACCCGGGTGGCCGGGGTCGGTGGTCACGGCGGCGCCGGCGGTTTCGAGGGCGGCGGCCAGGTCGGCGGGCGGGGGCGCGTCGGGTGGGGTGAGGAGCAGCCAGGTGCCGGTGAGGGCGGGAGCGGTGGCGGCCGGAGGGAGGTGGGGCTGCCAGGTGAGGGCGTAGCGCCAGGAGTTGAGGGTGTCGCGCGTGACGGTGGCCTCGGGCGGGGCGAGCCAGTGGTGTCGCCGCTGGAAGGGATAGGTGGGCAGGTCGGCGAGGCGGGCGGTGGGGAGGAGTCCGGGCCACCCGGGGGTGGCGGCGTGGTGGGTGTGGAGGGTGGCCAGGGCGGCGAGGAGGGTGGGCACCTGGTCGCGGGTACGGCGTTGGAGAGGGACGGTCAGGCTCGGGGTGCCGTAGAGACATTCCGTGGCCAGGGAGGTCAGCGCGGCGTCGGGTCCGGTCTCCACGTACGTCGTCACACCCGCGGCGCGGAGCGCGTCGATCGCCGCGGCGAACCGGACGGGCTCGCGGACCTGCCGTACCCAGTACTCCGGATCCACCAGGCGATCGGCATCCGTCGCCATCGGTATCCGCGGCGGGTGGAACGTCAGCGTGCGGACGACCTCACGGAACGAGGCCAGCATGCCGTCCATGTGCGGCGAGTGGAAGGCGTGGCTGACATGCAGCTCACGGGAACGGAACCGCTCGGCCACCGCGCGGGCTTCCGCCGCGTCGCCCGAGATGACCGTAGCCGCCGGGCCGTTGAGCGCCGCAATCGTCACACCCCCGGTGAGGAACGGGACGACCTCCTCCTCCGCAGCACGCAGCGAGATCATGACGCCCGTCGCGGGCATCTCCTGCATCAGACGCGCCCGGGTGGCGACCAGCAACGCCGCATCCGCGAGATCGAGGACGCCCGCGCAGTGCGCGGCGGCCACCTCCCCCACCGAGTGACCCGCCAGCCAGTCCGGTGTGACACCCCACCCCTCCAGCAGCCGGAAGAGAGCGACCTCCAGCGCGAAGAGAGCAGGCTGCGCATACCGGGTCCGACCCAGCACCCCCGCCTCCGCCCCGAACATCACCTCACGCAGCGGACGGTCCAGATGCGGATCCACCGCCCCCGACACCTCGTCCAGCGCCCCGGCGAAAGCCGGGAACACCTCATACAACTCCCGCCCCATCCCCGGAAACTGACTGCCCTGCCCCGTGAACAGAAAGGCCAGCTTGCCGGGCACGGGCTCCTCGCCCGGTCCGGTGATCAGACGGGGATGGGAGGCGCCCTCCGCCAGCGCGGCCAGCGCCGCCCGGTCGCCGTCCAGGACCACGGCGCGGTGCCGGTGCCCGGCCCTTGCCGTCGCCAGCGTGTACGCGACGTCGGCGGCGGGGAGTCCGGGCTGAGCGTCGAGTCGCCGCCCGAGGCCGGCCGCCTGCGCCGCCAACGCGCCCGGGGTCTTCCCCGACAGCGGCCACAGCAGGGCCCCGGGACGTACCGCAGGGGCGTCTTCCGCCTGCTCGTCCGGGGCCTGTTCCAGGATCACGTGCGCGTTCGTGCCGCTGATGCCGAACGACGAGACCGCCGCCCGCCGCGGCCGGTCCGCCTCCGGCCACGCACGCGCCTCGGTCAGCAGCCGCACCGCGCCCGCCTCCCAGTCGACGTGCGGTGTCGGCTCCTCGGCGTGCAGCGTCGCGGGCAGTTCGCCGTGCCGCATCGCCTGGACCATCTTGATGATGCCCGCGACCCCGGCCGCCGCCTGGGCGTGGCCGATGTTGGACTTGATCGAGCCCAGCCACAGCGGCCGGTCCTCCGAGCGCTCCCGCCCGTACGTCGACAGCAGCGCCTCCGCCTCGATCGGATCGCCCAGTTCCGTACCCGTGCCGTGCGCCTCCACGGCGTCGATGTCCCCCGGTACGAGCCGGGCGTTGTCGAGGGCGGTGCGGATGACGCGCTGCTGCGAGGGCCCGTTGGGCGCGGTCAGCCCGTTGCTCGCACCGTCCTGGTTGACCGCCGAGCCACGCACGACCGCCAGCACCGGGTGCCCGTTGCGCCGCGCGGCGGACAGCCGCTCGACCACCAGCACGCCGACACCCTCGGCCCAGCCCGTGCCGTCCGCACCCGCCGCGAACGACTTGCACCGGCCGTCGGGCGCCAGCCCGCGCTGCCTGCTGAACTCCACGAACGTCCCGGGACTGGCCATCACGGTGACACCACCCGCGAGCGCCATCTCGCACTCACCCGTACGCAGCGACTGCGCCGCCAAGTGCAGCGCCACCAGCGACGACGAACACGCCGTGTCCACCGTCACCGCAGGACCCTCCAGCCCGAACGCGTACGACACCCGCCCCGACGCCACGCTGCCGGTGTTGCCCGTGCCCACGTAGCCCGCGACCTCGTCCGGCAGCTCCGGGAGCCAGGCGGCGTAGTCGTGGTACATCAGGCCCGTGAAGACGCCGGTGCGGCTGCCGCGCACCGAGCCCGGGTCGATGCCCGCCCGCTCGAACGCCTCCCAGCTCGTCTCCAGCAGCAGCCGCTGCTGCGGATCCATCGCCAGCGCCTCCCGCGGCGAGATGCCGAAGAAGTCCGCGTCGAAGTCGCCCGCGTCGTGCAGGAATCCGCCGTGGCGCGCGTAACTGGTGCCGGGGTGGTCGGGGTCGGGGTGGAAGAGGGTGTGCAGGCCCCAGCCGCGGTTGGTGGGGAAGCCGCTGACGGCGTCCCGGCCCGCGGCGACGAGCTGCCACAGCTCCTCCGGGGAGGTGACGCCGCCGGGGTAGCGGCAGGCCATGCCCACGATGACGATCGGGTCGTGCTCGGCTGCCGCGGCGGGCGGTGGTGCGGTGGGCGCGGACGCGGCGCGGTCGCCGAGGAGTTCGGTGCCGAGGTAGTCGGCGAGGGCCCGGGGGTCCGGGTAGTCGAAGACGAGCGTGGCGGGCAGCCGCCGGCCGACGGTGTCGGCGAGACGGTTGCGCAGATGGACGGCCGTCAGGGAGTCGAAGCCGAGATCCTTGAAGCCGCGCGTCGGCTCGATCGGCGTGGTGCGCGGATGGCCGAGCACGGCGGCCACCTCGCCGGCCACGACGTCGAGCAGCGCCGCCTGCCGTTCCTTCGGGGCGAGTCCGGCGAGCCGGTCGGCGAGGGGCACGCCCGCGGTGTCGCCCGGCGTCCGCGCGGCGCGGCGCGGGGCGGCGGCGGGGGCCGGGGCGAGCGCACGCAGCGGCGGGGGCAGCGTCGCGTCCCGGGCGCGGGCGCGGAGGGCGGCGGGCTCGAAGCGTACGGCCGCGAGAGCCGGCGCCGGGTCGCCGATCGCGGCGTCGAAGAGATCGAGGGCCTGCTGCGTCTTAAGGGGCCGGAGGCCGTGACGGGCCATCCGCGCGATGTCGTCCGCCGTCAGATGGGCGGTGATGCCGCTGGTCTCCGCCCACAGCCCCCAGGCGATCGCCCGGGTACGGGGCCTGGCGGTGGCCAGGGCGTCGAGGAAGGCGTTGGCGGCGGCGTAGTTGGCCTGGCCGGGGGTGGCCAGGGTCGCGGTGGCGGAGGAGAAGTGGACGAAGGCCACGTCGGGGAGGTGGGCGGTGGCCCGGTGGAGGTGGAGGGCGGCGTCGACCTTCGGGCCGAGGACCGCGTGCAGCCGCTCCGGGGTGAGGCGGGTGACCGGCGCGTCGTCGACGACCCCGGCGGTGTGGATCACGGCGCGGAGGGGGTGGCCGGGGTCGATGCCGTCGACGAGCGCGCGGACGGCCCGGGGATCGGTGAGGTCGCGGGCGGTGACGGTGACGGTGGCGCCCAGGGCCGTCAGTTCGTCGCGCAGGCGGGCGGCGTGGGGGGCCCGGTCGCCCTGGCGGGAGACGAGGTGGAGGTGGCGGGTGCGGTGGCGGGTGACCAGATGGCGGGCGACAAGGCCGGCGAGGGTGCCCGTTCCGGTGAGGAGGACGGTGGCGGCCGGGTCGGCGGCCCAGGCGGGCGGAGCGGCTGCGGGTTCCGCGGTGTGGCGGGTCAGGCGGGGGGCGGTGAGCCGCCCGTTCCGTAGCGCCACCTGCGGCTCTCCGGCGGCCAGAGCGGTTCCGACGAGATCAGGCGCCGGGGTCGCGGTCGCGTCCAGGTCCAGGAGGACGAAGCGGCCGGGGGACTCCGACTCCGCGACCCGTACGAGCGCCTGCACCGGCTCCCGTACCAGCGCCGGCACGTCCTCCCCGGCGACCAGCACGAGCCGGGCGTCGGCGAAGCGGTCCTCCGCCGCCCAGGACCGGACGAGGGACAGGGCCTCCGCGCAGGCGGCGTGGACCGTCCCGGCCCCGGGCTCCGGATCGCGGGCGGTGGTGAGGGGCGCGAAGACCGCGGCGGGCGGCTCGATACGGCCGGCCGCCACGTCGTCGGCCAGGCCGGCGAGGCCGGCGAAGACGGGCCCGTCGAAGCCGGGCCAGGGGGCGGTGCCGAGCGCGGCCCACCGGCCCGTGTCCGGCCGCGGGAGGTCGGGCAGCGGGATCCACTCCCGGCGGTACAGCATGTCCCGGGCGGCGGCCGTACGCGTCGTGGCCCCGGGTGCCCTCGCGCGCAGGGTCAGCCGCTCCACGGTGACCACCGGCTGCCCGGTCGGATCGTCGGCGTGGAGGGTGACGGCGTCGGGTCCCGCGGGCGTGAGGCGTACGCGCAGGGTGGTGGCGCCGGTGGCGTGCAGGCGGATGCCCGCCCAGGCGAAGGGGAGGCGGACCGCCGCGCCGGTCCCGGCGGCTTCGGCGGTCTCGACGGCTTCGGCACTGAGGACGAGGCCGTGCAGGGCGGCGTCCAGCAGAGCCGGGTGCACGCCGAAGGCGTCGGCGTCGGTGAACGCGTCCTCGGGCAACTCCACGTCGGCGTAGACCTCGTCGCCGTCGGCGGCTCGCCACAGCCGGCGGAGTCCGCGGAAGGTGGGCCCGTAGTGGTAGCCGCGCTCGGTCAGCGCCTGATAGGCGCCGGTCAGGTCCACGGCGTGCGCACCGGCCGGCGGCCACGCGGTGTCGGCGGGGGGCGCGGGGCGGCTCTCGGGGGCGGGGAGAAGCGTCCCCTCGGCGTGGCGGGTCCACGGTGCGCCGTCGCCCTCGCCTGCCGGGCGGGAGTGGATGCTGACGGGCCGCCGGTCCTCGGCGTCACCCGCTCCTACGGCGACCTGGAGGTCGAGCGCTCCGGTCGCCGGGACGCGCAGCGGGACGGCGAGGGTCAGCTCGTCGACGTGGCCGCCGCCGAGTTGCCGGGCCGCGTGGAGGGCCAACTCGACCATCGCGGTGCCCGGGAGGAGGACGGTGTCCGCGACGGCGTGGTCGGCGAGCCAGGGGTGGGTGGGGAGGGAGAGGCGGCCGGTGAGGACGAGGCCGTCGGCGGTGGCGTCGGCGAGTTCGACCACGGCGCCGAGGAGGGGGTGATCGGTGGCACCGAGGCCGGCGTGGGTGACGTCCCCGGTGGTGGCTGCGGGGGCGAGCCAGTGGTGCCGGTGCTGGAAGGGGTAGGTGGGGAGTTCGGTGAGGCGGGCGTCGGGGAGGAGTACGTCCCAGGCAGGGCTGGCGGCGTGGTGGGTGTGGAGGGTGGCCAGGGCGGCGAGGAGGGTGCGGACCTGGTCGCGGGTACGGCGTTGGAGAGGAACCGTGAGGACGGGGACGTCGGCGTCGGTGAGGCACTCGGTGGCGAGCGTGGTCAGCGCGGCGTCGGGTCCGGTCTCCACGTACGTGGTCACACCGGCGGCGCGGAGCGCGTCGATCGCCGCGGCGAACCGGACGGGCTCGCGGACCTGCCGTACCCAGTACTCCGGATCCACCAGGCGATCGGCATCCGTCGCCATCGGTATCCGCGGCGGGTGGAACGTCAGCGTGCGGACGACCTCACGGAACGGGGCCAGCATGCCGTCCATGTGCGGCGAGTGGAAGGCGTGGCTGACATGCAGCTCACGGGAACGGAACCGCTCGGCCACCGCGCGGGCTTCGGCCGCGTCGCCGGAGATGACCGTGGCCGCCGGGCCGTTGAGCGCCGCAATCGTCACACCCCCGGTGAGGAACGGGACGACCTCCTCCTCCGCAGCACGCAGCGAGATCATGACGCCCGTGGCGGGCATCTCCTGCATCAGACGCGCCCGGGTGGCGACCAGCAACGCCGCATCCGCGAGATCGAGGACGCCCGCACAGTGCGCGGCGGCCACCTCCCCCACCGAGTGACCCGCCAGCCAGTCCGGTGTGACACCCCACCCCTCCAGCAGCCGGAAGAGAGCGACCTCCAGCGCGAAGAGAGCAGGCTGCGCGAACCGGGTCCGACCCAGCACCCCGGCCTCCGCCGAACCCTCCCCGGCGAACATCACCTCACGCAGCGGACGGTCCAGATGCGGATCCACCGCCCCCGACACCTCGTCCAGCGCCCCGGCGAAAGCCGGGAACGCCTCATACAACTCCCGCCCCATCCCCGGAAACTGACTGCCCTGCCCCGTGAACAGGAACGCCGTCAGGTCCCGCGGCGAGGCGACGTGCCCCGGCCGCTCCGCCTCCCCGGCCGCCACCTCCCCGAGCCGGCGCACCAGTTCCTCGCGGTCGCTCGCCAGCAGCACCGCGCGACTGTCGAGCGTCGCCCGTGTCGTCGCCAGGGACCGCGCCAGGGACGCGAGGTCCGGCGCGGCCTGCCCGTCCTCGACGTGCGCCAGGAGGCGGGCCGCCTGGGCGCGGAGAGCGGCGTCGGACTTGGCCGACAGCGGGAGCGGGAGCGGAGCGGAGTGCGCGGGCGGCGGGGCCGGCGCCGCCGGGGTGTCCGGGGCGACCGGGGCCTGTTCCAGGATCACGTGGGCGTTCGTGCCGCTGATGCCGAACGAGGACACCCCGGCCCGGCGCGGCCGGTCCGCCGCACGCCACTCCCTCGCGTCGGTCAGCAGCGCGAGGGCGCCCGAGGACAGGTCGACGTGCGGTGTCGGCTCGTCCACGTGCAACGTCCGCGGCAACTCCCCGTGCCGCATCGCCTGGACCATCTTGATGATCCCGGCCATCCCCGCCGCCGCCTGGGCGTGCCCGATGTTGGACTTGACCGACCCCAGCCACAGCGGCCGCTCCGCGGCACGCCCCTGCCCGTACGTCGCGAGCAGCGCCTCCGCCTCGATCGGGTCGCCCAGCGGCGTGCCCGTGCCGTGCGCCTCCACCGCGTCGACGTCCCCCGGGCGCAGCCCGGCGTTGTCGAGCGCCGCACGGATGACGCGCTGCTGCGAGGGCCCGTTGGGCGCGGTCAGACCGTTGCTCGCACCGTCCTGGTTCACGGCGGAGCCGCGCACCACCGCCAGCACCGGGTGCCCGTGGCGCCGCGCGTCCGACAGCCGCTCCAGGGCGAGCACGCCGACGCCCTCGGCCCACCCCGTGCCGTCCGCCGCCGCCGCGAACGACTTGCACCGGCCGTCGGGCGCCAGCCCGCGCTGCCTGCTGAACTCCACGAAGACACCGGGGCTCGTCATCACCGCCACGCCGCCGACGAGCGCCGTCTCGCACTCCCCGGCGCGCAGCGCGTTCACCGCCAGGTGCAGCGCGACCAGGGACGACGAACACGCGGTGTCCACCGTCACCGAGGGCCCTTCGAGGCCGAAGACGTACGAGACCCGCCCCGACTGCACGCTCGCCGCGATGCCCGTCAGACGGTGGCCCGCCACGTCCGGCACGGTTTCGTGCAGCGCGGGCCCGTAGTCCTGGCGTACGCCGCCGACGAAGACGCCGGTGCGGCTGCCGCGCAGCGACGCCGGATCGATCCCGGCGCGCTCGAACGCCTCCCAGCTCGTCTCCAGCAGCAGCCGCTGCTGCGGGTCCATTGCCAGCGCCTCGCGCGGCGAGATCCCGAAGAGCTCGGCGTCGAAGTCCCCGGCGCCGTCGAGGAATCCGCCCTCGCGTACGTAACAGGTGCCCGGCTTGTCCGGGTCGGGGTCGTGCAGGGCGTCGAGGTCCCAGCCGCGGTCGGTGGGGAACGCGGTCACCGCGTCGCGGCCGGCGGCCACGAGGTCCCACAGGTCCTCCGGCGAACCGACGCCGCCGGGGAAGCGGCAGGCCATGCTGACGATCGCGATCGGCTCGCGCGCGGCCTCGGTGAGCCGCTGGTTCTCCCGCTTGAGCTGCTTGCCTTCGCGCAGCGACTTCCGCAGGGCCTCGACGAGGCTTTCGGTCGACGGTGCGCTGCTCATCGCGTCTCACCCGGGCCGGAGTCGGCGTCGTCGTCGCCCAGGGCCAGGGCGATCAGGCTCTCGGCGTCCAGGGAGTCCAGATCGACGTCGTCCCTCTCGTCCCCCTGATCCGTCTCCTCCCTCTCGTCCGGCGACGGGGGCGGCGGGTCCTGCGCCGCAAGGGCGAGCAGCGCGTCCAGCAGCCCGGCCTCCCGGAGCCGCGCGGGCGACAGGCTCGCCAGCGCGGCGCGCACCGCCGCCTCGTCGGCCTCCGGGGTCTCGTCGGCGGCCGGCTCCGCGGGGGCGGACGCCAGCAGGGCGGCGAGGTGTTCCGCCAGCGCGTGCGGCGTCGGCCGGTCGAAGAGCAGTCCCGCGGACAGCCGCAGCCCGGTCGCCCGCGCGAGCCGGTTGCGCAGCTCCACCGAGGTCAGCGAGTCGAACCCCAGCTCCGCGAACGCCTCGTCCGGCGCCAGCGCCCCGGCGTCGGCGTGCCCCAGCACCGCCGCCGCCTCCCGGCACACCAGGTCGAGCACGGTCTTCCTGCGCTCGGCCGCCGTCGCCCCGGCCAGACGCCGCGCAAGGGCCCCGGCGGGCGGCGCGGCCTGCTCGGGTACGGGCCGCCGGCTCCCGCCCACCGCGCCCTGCACCAAATCGCGCAGCAGCGGCGGCACGTCGTCCCCCCGCCCGCGCAGCGCCGCCGGGTCCAGCTTGACCGGGAGCGACACGGCCTCCGTCACCCCCAGCGCCGCGTCGAACAGCCGCAGCCCCTCCGTCTCCGACAGCGCCCCGGATCCCGCGCGCGCCAGCCGCGCCCGGTCCGTCTCGCCCAGCCCGGCGTTCATCCCGCCCGGCTGCTCCCACAGCCCCCACGCCAGCGACACCGCCGGCAGCCCGCGCGCCCGGCGGTGCCGGGCGAGGGCGTCGAGGAAGGCGTTGGCCGCCGCGTAGTTGGCCTGTCCCGGCGCTCCCAGCGTGCCCGCCGCGGACGAGAACAGCGCGAAGAGCGCCAGATCGGCGTCCCGCGTCAGTTCGTGCAGCGCCCACGCCGCGTCGGCCTTCGGCGCGAGGACGGTACGCAGCCGCTCCGCCGTCATCGACGCGAGCACGCCGTCGTCCAGCACCCCCGCGGTGTGGACGACGCCGGTCAGCGGGTGGGCGGCGGGCACGCCGGCGAGCAGCCCGGCCAGCGCCTCCCGGTCGGCGACGTCGCAGGCGGCCACGGTGACCGCGGCGCCCAGCCCCTCCAGTTCCGCGACGAGTTCGGTCATGCCGGGCGCCGCCGCGCCGCGCCGTCCGGCGAGGAGCAGGTGGCGTATGCCGTACGCGCCGGCCAGGTGGCGGGCGATCAGCCCGCCGAGCGCCCCGGTGGCGCCGGTGACCAGCACCGTGCCGTCCGGTTCCGGCGGACGCGGCACGGTCAGCGCGACCTTCCCGCGGTGCCGGGCCTGGCTGAGGTGGCGGAAGGCCTCGGGGGCGTCGCGTACGTCCCAGACCGTCAACGGCGGCAGCGTGAGCGCGCCTTGCTCGAAGAGGGCCCTCACCTCGCCGAACATCTCGGCGATGCGCTCGGCCCCCGCGTCCATGAGGTCGTACGCCGCGTACTCCACCCCGGCGTGCGCGGCGCGTACGGCGTCGGCGTCCCTGATGTCCGTCTTGCCCATCTCCAGGAACCGGCCGCCCGGCCGCAGCAACCGGAGCGAGGCGTCGACGAAGTCGTGGGCCAGCGAGTTCAGCACCACGTCGACGCCGCCGCCCGCGGCGCGGAAGGCGGCCTCGAAGTCGAGCGTGCGGGACGAGGCGACGTGGTCGGCCGGCAGTCCCAGCGCGCGCAGCGCGGCCTGCTTGCCGGGGCTCGCCGTGCCGTACACCTCGGCGCCGAGGTGCCGGGCGAGCTGCACGGCCGCCGTCCCGACGCCGCCCGACGCCGCGTGCACCAGCACCGACTGTCCCGGCTTGAGGGCACCGAGGTCCACCAGGCCGTAGTAGGCGGTGAGGTAGACGACCGGGACGGTGGCGGCCTGCGCGAAGGTCCAGTCGCGGGGCATCGGTGCCAGGAGCCGCCGGTCGGCCGTCGCGAGCGGGCCGGCGGCGCCCCGTACCATCCCGAACACCCGGTCCCCGGGCGCCAGATCGGTGACGTCGGGCGCGGTCTCGACCACGATCCCGGCGGCTTCGCCGCCGATGGTCACCTCGCCGGGGTACATGCCGAGGGCGCCCAGCGCGTCGCGGAAGTTCAGGCCGGCGGCGCGTACGGACAGCCGGACGTGGCCCGGTGCCAGGGGCGCGGTCGCCTCGGGGGCGGGCAGCAGCGCGAGGTTGTCCAGCGACCCGGGCTCGGTCACGTCGAGCCGCCACGGTCCGGCGTCGTCCTGCGGTACGAGCGCGGGGGCGGCGGCGCGGGCGAGGCGGGCCGCGAGCGGTTCGCCGGCGCGGACGGCGAGTTGCGGCTCGCCGGAGGCGACGGCCCGCGGCAGGGCGCGCAGGGACGCGGGGTCGCCGTCGGTGTCGACGAGGACCAGCCGCCCGGGGTGCTCCGCCGCCGCGGCGCGCGCGAGGCCCCAGGCGGTGGCGGCGGCGAGGTCGGGGTCCTCGTCGGCACCGACGGCGACGGCGCCGCGGGTGAGGACGACGAGGCGGGTGGCGGCGAGGCGGTCCTCGGCGAGCCACGCGTTGATCGTGTCCAGCGCACGGACGGCGACGGCGTGCGCGGCGGCGGGTGCGGGCCCGGGTACGTCGTCGGTGGTGACGGGGAGCACGAGCAGGTCGGGCGCCTCGGGCAGCGCCGCGGCGCCGGGCCCGGGTACGGAGCGGGCGGCGGGCAGCGCGGCGAGCAGGTCGCCGGCGTCGCCGGTGCCGAGGACGGCCCAGGTCGCGGTGGTGCCGGTCGCGGTGGTGCCGGCGGCGGTGGGCAGCGGCGGCCAGGTGAGGCGGTGCAGCGAGTCGGCCGGGGCGGCCGCGAGCGGGCGGAGCAGCAACGTCCCCACGGTGACGACGGGTCGGCCGGTCGCCGGGTCGGTGGCGTCGAGCGTGACGGCGTGGGCGCCGGTGGGGACGATCCGTACCCGGAGGGCGCGCGCCTGCGTGCGGTGGACGTGGACGTCCGTCCAGCCGAAGGGGAGGAACCCGGTCGTGTCCTGTGCGTCGCCGGTGAGGGCGACGGCGTGGAGGGCGGCGTCGAAGAGGGCGGGGTGCAGCGCGAACCGGTCGGCGCCGGGGGTGGCGCCGGCGTCGTCGGGGAGGGCGACCTCGGCGAGGATCGCGTCGCCGTGCCGCCAGGCGGCGTGCAGCCCCCGGAAGGCGGGGCCGTAGCGCAGGCCGGCGGCGTCGAGGCGTCCGTACAGCTCGGCCGGCGGGACGGGGACGGCGCCTGCCGGGGGCCAGGCGCCGGTGGCCGGGTCGGGCGCCGGGGCCGCGGTGTCCGTCGCGGTGCCGTGGGCGTGGCGGGTCCAGGGCGCGCGGTGGCCGTCGTCCCCGGCGGGACGGGAGTGGACGGCGACCTCGGTGCCCTCGACGGTGACCTGCAGCTCGACGGCGCCGGTGGCCGGAATCGCCAGGGGGGCGGTGAGGACGAGTTCGTCCAGCGCGGTGCGCCCGGTGTGGCGGACTGCGTGGAGGGCGAGTTCGAGGAACGCGGTGCCGGGGAGGAGGACGGAGTCCCCCACGGCGTGGTCGGCGAGCCAGGGGTGGGTGCGGAGGGAGAGAGTGCCCGCGAAGACGGTCGCGCCGTCGCGGTCGGCGAGCGCGACGGCCGGGCCGATCAGCGGGTGGTGGCCGGCGGTGGCGAGGGCGGGGGGCGCGTCGAGCCAGAGGCGTTGGCGCTGGAAGGGGTAGGTGGGGAGGTCGGCGAGGCGGGCGCCGGGGACGAGGGCGTCCCACCCGGGGGCCGCCGCGTGGTGGGTGTGGAGGGTGGCCAGGGCGGCGAGGAGCGTGGGGACCTGGTCGCGGGTACGGCGCTGGAGCGGGACCGTGAGCGGGTCGGTGCCGGTGTCGGTGAGGCATTCCGACGCGAGCGTGGTGAGGGCGGCGTCGGGCCCGGTCTCCACGTACGTGGTCACGCCCGCGGCCCGGAGCGCGTCGATCGACGCGGAGAACCGGACCGGCTCGCGCACCTGGCGCACCCAGTACTCCGGATCCGCCGGCCGGTCGGCGTCGGTCGCCAGCGGTATCCGCGGCGGTTGGAACGTCAGTGTGCGCACGACCTCGCGGAACGGGTCCAGCATCCCGTCCATGTGGGGGGAGTGGAACGCGTGGCTCACGTGCAGCTCACGCGCGCGGAACCCCGCGGCGACCGCACGAGCGGCGTCGGCGTCACCGGAGATGACGGTGGCCGTCGGGCTGTTGAGAGCCGCGATCGTCACACCCTCGGTGAGACGGGGACGGACGTCCTCCGCGGACGCCTGGAGGGAGATCATGACGCCCGTGGCGGGCATCTCCTGCATCAGCCGGGCCCGGGTGGCGACCAGCAACGCCGCATCCGCGAGATCGAGGACGCCCGCGCAGTGGGCCGCCGCCACCTCCCCCACCGAGTGCCCCGCCAGCACGTCGGGTGTGACGCCCCACCGCTCCAGGAGCCGGAAGAGGGCGACCTCCAGCGCGAACAGGGCGGGCTGGGCGTACCGGGTCCGGCCCAGCACCTCGGCTTCCGCACCGAACATCACTTCGCGCAGCGGACGGTCGAGATGCGGGTCGAGCGCCGCCGTCACCTCGTCCAGCGCCTCGGCGAAGGCGGGGAAAGCGGCGTACAGGTCCCGGCCCATGCCCGGGTACTGGCTGCCCTGCCCGGTGAAGAGGAAGGCCAGCTTGCCGGGGACAGGGATGGCGTCGGGGCCGGTGATCAGATGGGGGTGCGCGCCGCCCTCCGCCAGCGCGGCGAGCGCCGCCGGGTCGCCGTCCAGGACCACGGCGCGGTGCCGGTGCCCGGCCCGGGACGTGGCGAGCGTGTACGCCACGTCGGCGGGGTCCGCGTCCGGGTGCCGCTCGACGTACGCCGCCAGCCGCGCGCCCTGGGCGGCCAGCGCCCCCGGCGTCTTCGCCGACAACGGCCACGGCACCGCCCGGGGACCCGACGCCCGCGCGTCCTCCTCCGCTTCGTCCGGGGCCTGTTCGAGGATCACGTGCGCGTTGGTGCCGCTGATGCCGAACGACGAGACCGCCGCCCGCCGCGGCCGGTCCGCCTCCGGCCACGACCGCGCCTCCGTCAGCAGCCGTACCGCGCCCGACTCCCAGTCCACGTGCGGCGTCGGCTCGTCCACGTGCAACGTCCGCGGCAACTCCCCATGCCGCATCGCCTGCACCATCTTGATGATCCCCGCCACGCCCGCCGCCGCCTGCGTGTGCCCGATGTTCGACTTCACCGACCCCAGCCACACCGGCCGCTCCGCGGCACGCCCCCGCCCGTACGTCGCCAGCAGCGCCTCCGCCTCGATCGGATCGCCCAGCTCCGTACCCGTACCGTGCGCCTCCACCGCGTCCACGTCCGACTCGGCGAGCCCGGCGTTCACCAGCGCGTCGAGGATGACGCGCTGCTGGGAAGGCCCGTTGGGGACGGTCAGCCCGCTGCTCGCGCCGTCCTGGTTCACCGCGGAACCACGCACCAGCCCCAGCACCCGGTGCCCGTGCCGCCGCGCGTCCGACAGCCGCTCCAGCAGCAGCAGCCCCGCGCCCTCCGCCCAGCCCGCGCCGTCGGCCGCCGCCGCGAACGACTTGCACCGGCCGTCCGGCGCCAGCCCGCGCTGCCGGCTGAACTCCACGAAGGTGTCCGGCGTCGCCATCACCGACACCCCGCCCGCCAGGGCGAGACCGCACTCCCCGAGCCGCAGCGCGTTCACCGCCAGATGCACGGCCACCAGGGACGACGAGCACGCCGTGTCCACCGTCACCGCCGGGCCTTCGAGCCCGAGCGTGTGCGCCACCCGGCCCGTCGCCACGCTGCCCGCGCTGCCGCTGCCGACGTACCCCTCCAGGTCGGCGGGGAGTTCCGCCAGCCGGGAGCCGTAGTCGTGGTACATCAGCCCGGCGAAGACGCCGGTGCGGCTGCCGCGCAGCGACACCGGATCGATCCCGGCGCGCTCGCACGCCTCCCAGCCCGTCTCCAGCAGCAGCCGCTGCTGCGGGTCCATCGCCAGCGCCTCCCGCGGCGAGATCCCGAAGAAGGCGGGGTCGAAGTCGGCCACGTCGGGCAGGAAGCCGCCGCTTGTGGTGTACGTCGTGCCGCTCGCCTCCGGGTCGGGGTCGTAGAGCGCGTCGAGATCCCAGCCGCGGTCGGCGGGGAACGGGCCGACGGCGTCGCCGCCCCGGGCGACCAGGTCCCACAACTCCTCGGGGGTGTCCGCCCCGCCGGGGAAGCGGCAGGCCATCCCGATGACCGCGATCGGCTCGCGCACCCGGTCCTCGGCCTCGCGCAGCCGCTGCCGCGCGTCCTGGGCGTCCGCGATGGCCCGCTTCAGGTAGTCGCGGAGCTTCGCCTCGTTCTGGGGACCGCTCACCGGTCCGCTGCGCTCTGCCATGTCAGGAGTTCCCCAGGTTCTCGACCAGGTCGAACAGGTCGTCGTCCGTCGCGGCGTCCAGATCGCCGCGGCTCTCCGGCTCCGTGGTGCCCGGGTCCTGCGGCTCGTCGTGCCAGCGCGCCAGCAGGCCGCGCAGCCGTACGGTGATGCGGCCGCGGTCGGCGCCGAGCGCCGCGGCGGACCCGGCGAGTACGGTCAGGCTCTCCTCCAGCCGGTCCAGCTCGCCGAGCAGGGCCTGTGCCGGGCCGGCGGTGCCCAGGTCGAGCCGTTCCCGGAGGTGTGCGGCGACCGCCGCGGGGGCCGGGAAGTCGAAGACCAGGGTGGCCCGCAGCCGGGTGCCGGTGGCCCGCTGGAGGCGGTTGCGCAGCTCCATCGCCATGAGGGAGTCGAAGCCGAGGTCCTTGAAGCCGCGCTCCGCGTCGATCTGCGCGCGGTCCGCGTGCCCGAGCACGTCCGCCACCTGGGCGCGTACCAACTCCAGGAGGGCCGCTTCCTGTTCCGCTTCTGGCAGCGCGGACAGCCGCGCGACCAGGTCGTCCGCCGGCTCGGCCGCCGCCGGGGCCGCGCCCGGCGCCGCGGGCGCCTGGACCAGCCGCCGCAGCAGGGCGGGCAGTTCCCCGGCGGCGGCGAGGGCCCGCAGCCTGGCCGGTACGAGCCGCACGGGCGCCAGCGCGGGAGAGCGCCGTCCTTCGGGGAACGCGAGCGCGGCGTCGAAGAGGGCCAGGGCCTCGGCGGTCGCCAGCGGGGCGACGCCGGTACGCCCGATCCGCGCCCGGTCCGCCGCGTCGAGCGCGCCGGTGATGCCGGAGGCGGACTCCCACAGCCCCCACGCCAGCGAGGTCGCCGGCAGCCCGGCGGCGCGGCGGTGGTGGGCGAGGGAGTCGAGGAAGGCGTTGGCGGCGGCGTAGTTCGACTGGCCCGCGGAGCCGCCCGTACCCGCGAAGGACGAGAAGAGGACGAACGCGGCGGGCGGCCGGGGCAGTGCGCGCGTCAGCTCGTGCAGCGCCCAGGCGGCTGCGGCCTTCGGCGCCAGCACCCGGTCGACGGCCTCCGGCGTCAGCGAGTCGAGCACGCCGTCGGCGACCGTGCCGGCCGCGTGCACGACGGCGGTCAGCGGACGGCCGGCCGGAATGCCGGCCAGCAGAGCGGCCAGCGCCTCGCGGTCCGCGACGTCGCAGGCGGCGACGGTGACGTCCGCGCCCAGCTCCGTCAGCTCGGCCACCAGGGCGTCCGCGCCGGGCGCTTCCGCCCCGCGGCGGCTGGTCAGCAGCAGGTGCGTGGCGCCGTGTTCGGCGACCAGGTGCCGGGCGACCAGCGCGCCGAGCGTGCCGGTGCCGCCGGTGACGAGGACCGTACCGTCGGCGTACCCCGGGGCGGGGGGTGCGGCGGGGTCCGGCCGGAGGGGGACGCGGACGAGGCGCGGGACACTGAGCGCGCCGCCGCGGAGGGCGAGTTGCGGCTCGCCGGAGGCGACGGCGGCGGTCAGCGCGTGCCGTGACTCCTCGCGGTCGTCGGTGTCGACCAGCACGAGGCGGTCGGGGTGTTCCTCCTGCGCGGAACGGACGAGGCCCCAGACCGGCGCGTGACACAGGTTCGGCGACTCGTCGCCGAGGGCCACCGCATTGCGGGTGACGACGGTCAGGCGCCGGTCTGCGTTCTGCTCGTCGGCCAGCCAGGTCTGGAGCGCGCCCAGGGTGCGCAGCAGGACGGCGCGGGCGGCGGTCGGTACGTCGGCCGCGTCCTCCTCGTCCCCGACGACGAGGAGGGGATGGTCGTCGTCGCTTCCGGCGGGGGTACGGGCGCCGGGGCGGCTCGGGGGCGCCGACCACTCGACCTCGTAGAGCGAGGTCGCGCGGGTGCGCAACTCCGCGACGGGCAGCGGACGCAGGGCGAGCCGGTCCACGAAGACCGCCGGGGCGCCGTCCGCGTACGTGGCCGCCAGGGCGACCGCGTCGGGGCCCGCGGGGGTGAGGCGGGCGCGCAGGGTGGCCGGTCCGGGGGCGGCGGGGGCGTGGAGGTGGACGCCCTGCCAGGTGAAGGGCAGGCGGGGCGCGCCGTCCGGGCGGTCGCCGGGGCGGCCGTCGAGGCCGATGGCGTGCAGGGCGGCGTCGAGCAGCGCCGGGTGCACGGCGAACGGGGCCGCCGGGTCGGCGAGGTCGGGGAGCGTCACCTCGGCGAGGATGTCGCCGCCGTGCCGCCAGGCGGCGCGGAGCCCCCGGAACGCGGGGCCGTAGGTGAGCCCGGTGGCGTCGAGGTGCGCGTAGAGCGAGGTGAGGGAGAGGGGGGTGGCGTCCGCGGGCGGCCAGACGGCGGCGGGCGGCGGCGGGGCCTGCGGCGAGTGGGGCTGGACGGTGGCGGTGGCGTGCCGCGACCAGGGCTCGCCCGCTGCGTCCCCCCGGGGCCGCGCGTAGACGGCGACGGTACGCCGCCCGCCCTCGTCCGCGCCGCCCACGGTGACCTGAAGGTCGACGGCGCCGTCGTCCAGGAGGACGAGAGGAGCCTCCAGGGCGAGTTCGTCCAGGTGGGCGCAGCCGGCGTGGTGGCCGGTGTGCAGGGCGAGTTCGAGGAGCGCCGTCCCCGGGAGGAGGACGGTGCCGGCTACCGCGTGATCGGCGAGCCAGGGGTGGGTGCGGAGGGAGAGGCTGCCGGTGAAGAGCAGGCCGTCGCCGCCGGCGAGTTCGACGGGCGGGCCGACCAGGGGGTGGGACGCCGGCGCGGCGGGCGCGGCGGGGGTGGCGTCGAGCCAGAGGTGCTGGTGCTGGAAGGGGTAGGTGGGGAGGTCGGGCAGGTGGGCGGGGGGCGGAGTGGATGCGCGGGTGGCGAGCCCGTGGGCGTGGGTGTGGGCGCGTGCGAGGGCGAGGCGGTGGGGGCTGTCGTCGTCGCGGTGGAGGGTGGCGTGGGTGACGGCTTCGGCGTCGGCCGCGTCGACCGTTTCCTCGATGGCGGTGAGCAGGCCGGGGTGGGGGCTGGGTTCGAGGAAGTGGCCGTAGCCGTCGGCCAGCAGCGCTTGGACGGTCTGGTGGAAGCGCACCGGGGAACGCAGATTGGTGAACCAGTAGCCGGCGGTGAGGGTGGTGGTGTCGACCGGCCCGGCGGTGACGGTGGAGTAGAAGGGGATGTCGGCGGCCCTGGGCTGGATCCCCGACAGCCGCTTGCCCAGGTCCGCTTCGAGAGGTTGGACGAGGGCCGTGTGCGAGGCGTACGTCACCGGAACCCGCCGGTGCCGGATGTCGTGGGCGGCACAGTGCTCCTGCACCGCGTCCAGCGCCGCCACCGGGCCCGCGACGACCACCGCCGCGGGCCCGTTGAACGCCGCGACCGACACGTCTCCCGAAACACCGCAGTTCTTCAGCAGCCCCTCCGCACCGGTCTCGTCCAGCGCGACGGACAGCATCCCGCCCGTACCGGCCAGGGCCGTCAACGCCCGCGACCGCAGCGCCACCACCCGGGCCGCGTCGTCCAAGCTCAACGCACCGGCGGCATGCGCGGCGGCGATCTCGCCCTGCGAATGCCCGATCACCGCATCCGGACGCACGCCGTGGTGCTCCCACCAGCGCGTCAACGCCACCATCACCGCCCACAGCGCGGGCTGCACCACCTCCACCGGCTCCAGCACCGCAGGATCATCGCCGGTGAGCACCTTGAGCAGGTCGAAGTCCGTGTACGGGGCCAGAGCTTCGCCGCACTCCGCGAGCGCGTCCGCGAACACCGCGGACTCTTCAAGCAGCCGGGCACCCATGCGGACCCATTGGGACCCCTGCCCCGGGTACACGAACACCGTCTTCCCCGGTACGACAGTCCCCTGCACCACACCGTCATGCGGCGCACCCGCGGCCAGCGCCTCCAGACCCGCCGCCAACTCCGCCCGCTCCGCCCCGACGACCACTGCGCGCTCGTCGAAGCGGGCCCGTGCACTCAGCGCGTCGGCGACCCCGCTCAGTGACACGTCCGGATGGTCGGCCAGATGCGTGTGCAGCCGCCCGGCCTGGGCGCGGAGCGCCGTCGCCGTGTGGCCGCTCAGCGGCCAAGAGGTCACCCCCGGCGCCTCGGCGCGCTCCTCCACACCCCGCTCTTCGGCCTGTTCGAGGATCACGTGGGCGTTCGTGCCGCTCACCCCGAACGACGAGACCGCCGCCCGCCGCGGCCGGTCCACCTCCGGCCACGACCGCGCCTCGGTCAGCAGCCGTACCGCGCCCGACTCCCAGTCCACGTGCGGCGTCGGCTCGTCCACGTGCAACGTCCGCGGCAACTCCCCATGCCGCATCGCCTGCACCATCTTGATGATCCCCGCGACCCCCGCCGCCGCCTGCGTGTGCCCGATGTTCGACTTCACCGACCCCAGCCACACCGGCCGCTCCGCGGCACGCCCCCGGCCGTACGTCGCCAGCAGCGCCTCCGCCTCGATCGGATCGCCCAGCGTGGTGCCCGTACCGTGCGCCTCCACGGCATCGACATCGGCGGCACCCAGCCCCGCGTGGGCCAGCGCCGCACGGATCACCCGCTGCTGCGAAGGACCGTTGGGCGCCGTCAACCCGTTGCTCGCACCGTCCTGGTTCACCGCCGAACCACGCACCACCGCCAGCACCCGGTGCCCGTTCCGCCGCGCCGCCGACAACCGCTCCAGCACCAGCACACCGACCCCCTCGGCCCAGCCCGTGCCGTCCGCCGCCGCCGCGAACGACTTGCACCGGCCGTCGGGCGCCAGCGCCCGCTGCCTGCTGAACTCGATGAACGCCTGCAGCGCCGACATCACCGTCACCCCGCCCGCGAGCGCCAGGTCGCACTCGCCCGTACGCAGCGATTGCGCCGCCAGATGCAGCGCCACCAGCGACGACGAACACGCCGTGTCCACCGTCACCGCAGGACCCTCAAGCCCGAAGGTGTACGCCACCCGGCCCGTCGCCACGCTGCCCGCGCTGCCGTTGCCGAGGTAGGGCTCCAGCTCCGCGGGCGGACGGCTCACCCTGGCCGCGTAGTCGTGGTACATCAGGCCGGTGAACACGCCGGTGCGGCTGCCGCGCGCCGACTCCGGGTCGATGCCCGCCCGTTCGAAGGCCTCCCAGCTCGTCTCCAGCAGCAGCCGCTGCTGCGGATCCATCGCCAGCGCCTCGCGCGGCGACAGTCCGAAGAATCCGGGGTCGAAGTCCGCCGCCCCGTGCAGGAAGCCGCCCGACCACACCGACGACCGGCCCGCGCGGTCGGGGTCCGGGTCGTACAACTCCTCGGGGTCCCAGCCCCGGTCGGCGGGGAAGTCCGAGATCGCGTCACGGCCCGCCGCGACCAGCTCCCACAGCTCCTCCGGCGAGCCGACGCCCCCCGGGTAGCGGCACGCCATGCCGACGATCGCGATCGGATCGTCCGCCGCGGCCGCCCGCGGCACTCCCGCGCCCGCGTCCGCCCGGGTCTCCGTGCCGAGGCCGAACTCGGTGAGCAGGAAGCCCGCCAGCGCCGCCGGGCTGGGGTAGTCGAAGACGAGCGTCGCGGGCAGCCGCAGTCCCGTCTCGCGGGCGAGGCCGTTGCGCAGGTCGACGGCCATCAGCGAGTCGAAGCCCAGGTCCCGGAACGCCTGCGCCTCCGGTACGGAGCCCGGCGACTCGTGCCCGAGCACCGTGGCCGTCTGCGTACGCACCAGGTCGAGCGCCGCCGTCGCGCGCTCGGCACCGGGCAGGGCGGCCAGCCGCTCCCGCAGCTCCGGCGCCCCCGCACCGGGCGCCGCGGCCGACACCGCCCGCCTCCCGGGCGTACGGACCAGGCCCCGCAGCACGGGCGCCGGCGCGTCGGCGCCCGCGAGGGCGGCCGTATCGAGCCGTACGGGCAGCAGCACCGGCTCGCCGGATTCGGCGGAACCGGCGGACGCGCACGCCGCGTCGAAGAGCGCGAGCGCCTCCGCGTCCGGCAGCGGTGCGACCCCGGACCTCGCCATCCGCGCCCGGTCCGCCGCCCCCAGCCCGGCGGTCATGCCGCTCATCCGCTCCCACAGCCCCCACCCGAGGGCGACCGCCGGCAGCCCCTGCGCCCGCCGGTGCCGGGCCAGGGCGTCGAGGAACGCGTTCGCCCCCGCATACGCGCCCTGACCGGCCCCGCCGAGGACGGAGGCGGCGGAGGAGAAGAGGACGAAGGCGTCGAGCGGGAGTCCGCGGGCGAGCGTCAGCTCGTGGAGATGGAGCGCACCCGTCACCTTGGGGGCGAGAACACGGTCCAGTTGCCCGGACGTGAGCCCCGCGAGCAGCCCGTCCTCCACGACGCCCGCCAGGTGGACGACGGCGGTCAGCGGGTGCGCCGCGGGGATGCCGTCGAGGAGCCGGGCGGTGGCGTCGCGGTCGGCGAGGTCGCAGGCGGCGACGGTGACGGTGGCACCGAGGGCGGTGAGTTCGTCGCGCAGCGCGGTGGCGCCCGCGGCGGCAGGCCCGCTGCGGCCGGCGAGCAGCAGGTGGCGTACGCCGTGTTCGGTCACCAGGTGCGCGGCGAGCAGCCCCGCGAGCGTGCCGGTGCCGCCGGTGATCAGCACGGTGCCGTCGGGATCCCACCGCGGTCCCGGCGGCGGCTCCGCCGGGGCGGGGGCCCGGTGCCGGACGAGCCGGGGCGCGGTGAGGCGGCCGGCGCGTACGGCGACCTGCGGCTCACCGCAGGCGAGGACCCGCCGTACGGTACGCGCCGGATCCTCCGCGGCCGCGTCGTCGTCCAGGTCGACGAGGACGAACCGGCCGGGCGCCTCCGACTGCGCCGAGCGCAGCAGCCCCCAGACGGGAGCGGTCGCCAGGTCGGGTACGTCGCCGGGGGCGGCGGCGACGGCGCGGCGGGTGAGCACGACGAGCCGCGCATCGGCCGCCGCCGCCCGCTCGTCGGCCAGCCAGGTACGTGCCACGTCGAGGGCGCGGTGGAGCGCGGCGGTGGCGTCGGCCGCCTCGCCGAAGGGCAGGACGACGGCCTCGGGGATCTCCGGCAGGGCGGCGGTGTCGGCGATCTCGCCGATCTCGGCGATCTCGCCGATGCCGGTGCTGCCGGCGGCGCCGGCCGGGCCCGCCGCCTCCGTGTCCGTCGCGACCGGGGCCCAGTCCAGCCGGTACAGCGAGTCGGTCGCGGGGCGCGCGAGCCGGTCGGCGGCGAACGGCCGCGTCACCAGGGCGTCGACGGCGGCGACGGGCTGCCCGAGCGCGTCGGCGACCGTGAGCGCGACGGCGTCGGGCCCGGCCGGTGCCAGCCGCACCCGTACGGCGGTGGCGGCGACCGCCTCCAGCCGCACCCCGCCGAAGGAGAACGGCAGTTGTGCCCGGTCGGGCTCCCGGCCCGCGCCGAGGCCGAGCCCGATGCCGTGGAGGGCGGCGTCGAGCAGCGCCGGGTGGATGCCGAAGCGTGCGGCGTCGGCGGTGGCCTCCTCGGGCAGCACCACCTCCGCGAACACCTCGTCGCCGCGCCGCCACGCGGCCCGTACGCCGGTGAACACCGGCCCGTAGGACAGGCCGAGGGCCGCGAGCCCCGGGTACAGCCCGTCCACCGCGACCGGCTCCGCTCCCGCGGGCGGCCAGGCGGCCGGGTCCTGCCGGTCGGCCGCCGGGGCGGGGAGGGCGGCGAGGCGGCCGGAGGCGTGCTCCGTCCAGGGGCCGGGCGGCACGCCCCCGGGTTCGGGCCGCGCGTGGATACGTATCTCCCGCCGCCCCGCGGCGTCGGCCTCCGCCACCAGCACCTGGATCTCCACGGTCCCCGCATCCGGCAGCACCAGGGGCGCGTGCAGGGTCAGCTCCTCCACGCCCAGGTCCCGCTCGTCCAGCCGCGCCGCCGCGGACAGCGCGAGTTCGACGTACGCGGTGCCGGGGAGGAGGACGCTGCCGGCGACGGCGTGGCCGGCGAGCCAGGGGTGCGTACGCAGGGAGAGCCGGCCGCCGAGGACGAGGCGGTCGCCGTCCGCGGGGCGGGTGACGGTCTCGATGAAGGGGTGCGCGTCACGGCCGGCCAGCGACGTCCCGGGGGCGAAGGGCGGGAGCCAGTAGTCCTTGTGCTGGAAGGGATACGTGGGGAGGTCGTCGGCCAGGCGGGCGCCGGGGAGCAGCGCGGGCCAGGCGGGGGAGGCGGCGTGGTGGGTGTGGAGGGTGGCCAGGGCCGTGAGGAGGGTGTGGCGCTGGTCGCGGGTGCGGCGCTGGAGGGGGACGGCGAGGTGGTCGGTGCCGTCGGCGAAGGTCTGGCCGGCCAGGGTGGTCAGGGCGGCGTCGGGGCCGACTTCGAGGAAGGCGCCGGCGCCGTTCTCCGCGAGCCGGGCGAGGTGGTCGGCGAAGCGGACGGGTTCGCGGACGTGGCGTACCCAGTGCTCGGGGTCGCGGAGCCGGTCGGCGTCGGTCGCCATCGGTATCCGCGGGGGATGGAAGGTGAGGGTGCGGACGACCTCGCGGAACGGCTCCAGCATGCCGTCCATGTGGGGGGAGTGGAACGCGTGGCTCACGTGCAGCTCACGGGAACGGAACCGTTCGGCGACGGCACGCGCCTCGGCGGCGTCACCCGAGATGACGGTGGCGGTCGGGCTGTTGAGCGCCGCGATCGTGACGCCTTCCGTGAGGTGCGGGGCGACCTCGTCCGCGGCGGCGTGCAGGGAGATCATGACGCCGGTGGCGGGCATCTCCTGCATGAGGCGGGCCCGGGTGGTGACCAGCAGACCGGCGTCGGCGAGGCCGAGGACACCGGCGCAGTGGGCGGCGGCGACGTCGCCGACGGAGTGGCCGGCGAGGTGGCCGGGGGTGATGCCCCAGTGGCCGAGGAGGCGGAAGAGCGCGACCTCGTAGGCGAAGAGCGCGGGCTGCGCGTAGCGGGTCCGCCCCAGCAGCCCGGCCTCAGCCGAGCCCTCCCCGGCGAACATCACCTCGCGCAGCGGACGGTCGAGATGCGGGTCGAGCGCCGCCGTCGTCTCGTCCAGCGCCTCGGCGAAGGCGGGGAAAGCGGCGTACAGGTCCCGGCCCATGCCCGGGTGCTGGCTGCCCTGCCCGGAGAAGAGGAACGCCAACGCGCCCGCCACGGGGCCGGTGGCCGGGCCGGTGACGAGGCAGGGGTGCGCGGCGCCCTCGGCCAGCGCGGCGAGCGCCGCCGGGTCGCCGTCCAGGACCACGGCGCGGTGCCGGTGCCCGGCCCGGGACGTGGCCAAGGTGTGGGCGACGTCGGCCGGTTCCGTGTCCGGGTGGCGCTCGACGTACGCCGCGAGCCGCGCGCCCTGGGCGGCCAGCGCCCGCGGCGTCTTCGCCGACAGCGGCCACAGCGGCGCCCCGGGACGTGCCTGCGGCTGCTGCTCCGCGGCCTCCGGCGCCTCCGGGGCCTGTTCGAGGATCACGTGCGCGTTGGTGCCGCTGATGCCGAACGACGAGACCGCCGCCCGCCGCGGCCGGTCCGCCTCCGGCCACGCACGCGCCTCCGTCAGCAGCCGTACCGCGCCCGACTCCCAGTCCACGTGCGGCGTCGGCTCGTCCACGTGCAGCGTCCTGGGCAACCGCCCGTGCCGCATCGCCAGGACCGTTTTGATGATCCCCGCGACCCCGGCCGCGGCCTGGGTGTGCCCGATGTTGGACTTGACCGACCCCAGCCACAGCGGCCGGTCCGCGGTACGCCCCTGCCCGTACGTCGCGAGCAGCGCCCGGCCCTCGATCGGGTCGCCCAGCTCCGTGCCCGTACCGTGCGCCTCCACCGCGTCCACGTCGCCGGGAGCCAGGCCCGCGTTGTCCAACGCCGCCCAGATGACCTGCTGCTGGGCCGGGCCGCTGGGGGCGGTGAGCCCGTTGCTGGCGCCGTCCTGGTTGACGGCGGATCCGCGCACCACCGCCAGCACGCGGTGCCCGCGGCGCCGCGCGTCCGACAGCCGCTCCAGCGCGAGGACGCCGACGCCCTCCGCCATCCCCATGCCGTCCGAGCCCGCCGCGAACGCCTTGCACCGCCCGTCGGCGGCGAGCGCGCCCTGCTTGCCGAACTCCACGAAGGTGCCCGGCGTGTACATCACCGTCGCCCCGCCGGCGAGGGCGAGATCGCTCTCGCCGGAGCGGAGCGACTGCGCCGCCAGGTGCAGCGTCACCAGGGACGTCGAGCAGGCCGTGTCGACGGTGACGGCGGGACCGGAAAGACCGAGCGTGTACGCGATCCGCCCCGACGCCACGCTCGCCACGGACCCGGTGACGAGGTGCCCCTCGACCGCCCCCGGGGCGTACTCCAGCGGGGCCCCGTACTCGTGGTAGTTGCGGCCGACGAAGACCCCGGCCTTCGCCTCCTCCAGCCCCGCCGGGTCGATGCCGGCGTGCTCCAGCGCGGCCCACGCGCTCTCCAGCAGCAGCCGCTGCTGCGGCTCCATCGCCAGCGCCTCACGCGGCGAGATGCCGAAGAACTCCGCGTCGAAGCCGGCGGCGTCGTCGAGGAAGCCGCCCTCGCGCACCGTGGTCGTACCGCCCGGTCCCGGTCCGAAGAGGCGTTCCAGGTCCCAGCCGCGGTCGGCCGGGAACGGGCCGATGGCGTCGCGCTCCTCGACGAGGAGCCGCCACAGCTCGTCGGGCGAACCGACCCCGCCGGGGAAGCGGCAGGCCATGCCGATGATCGCGATCGGCTCCGCGGCCCGGTCCTCGACCTCCTGGAGGCGCCGCCGGGCCTTGCGCAAGTCCACGGTGACCCGCTTGAGATAGTCGCGGAGCTTGGCTACGTCCTCGGCCATGGCGCGTCCTTCACGTCGTGCGGCGGTCCGGCGGTGGATACGGCGGTCGGCATGGGTCTCACGCCTCAGCCGTCGCGGAATTCGCGGTCGATGAGGTCGAACATGTCCTCGTCGCTGACGAGATCGAGATCGTCGTCCGCCGCCTCCGGGCCGTCCGCCTCGTCGGCGTCCGCCGCGGGTGCCGTGCCCTGGGTGTCGAGGCCGGCCAGCAGGGTCCGCAGGCGGGCGGCGATCTCCGTACGTTCCTGGGCGCCCACCCCGTGCGCCGTGACCGCGGCCTCCAGGCGGGCGAGTTCGGCGCGTACGGCGGCGGCGGGCGGCTCGTCGGCGAGTTCTCCGGCGAGTTCCCCGCCGAGGAAGCGGGCGACGGCGAGCGGGTGGGGGTGCTCGAAGACCAGGGTGGCGGGCAGCCGCAGACCGGTCGCCTCGCCGAGCCGGTTGCGCAGCTCCACGGCCAGCAGGGAGTCCATGCCGCGCTGCCGGAACGGGGTCTTGTCGGTGAGGTCCGCCGGGTCCGCGGCACCGGGCCGCCCGCCGAGGACCGCGGCGAGGCAGCCGTGGACGACGGCCAGTAGCTCCTTCTCGCGCTCCTCCGGCGCCAGTCCGGCCAGCCGCTGCGCGAGCGGCGACCCTTCGCGTACGGGCCCGGCCGCCGCCTGCTCCGGCGGCGGCCGCAGTTCTGCGGCGATCTCCGCGAGCAGCGGGCTGGGCCGGGCGGAGGTGAAGACGGGCAGGAACCGTTCCCAGTCGACGTCCGCGAGGGCCACGAACGTCTCGTCGTGGTCGAGCGCCTGCCGGAGTCCGGCGAGCGCCGTCTCCGGGTCGAGCAGCGGCAGCCCCTGCTTGCGCAGGAATGCCGGATCGACCGCGTCCGGCAGCGTGTCGCTGCCCCACACCCCCCAGGCCACGGAGGTGGCGGGCAGCCCGCGCGCGCGGCGCTGCTCGGCGAACGCGTCCAGCCAGGCGTTGGCCGCGGCGTACGCCCCGTGGTCGCCGCTGCCCCACACGCCGGCGATGGAGGAGAAGAGCACGAACGCCTCCACCGGGTGATGCGCCAGCAGCTCGTCCAGATGCCGCGCGCCCGCGACCTTGGCCTCGACGACCTCGTGGAACTCCTCGACGGTCAGCGCGTCCAGCGAGTTGAGCCGCATCGCCGCCGCCGCGTGGATCACGGTGCCGATCCGGCAGCCGTCCGCGTCCAGGCGGCGTACGAGGTCGGCGACCGCGTCCCGGTCGGCGACGTCGCAGGCGGCGACGGTGACCCCGGCGCCCTGCTCCTCGATCTCGGCCACCAGCTCCGCGACGCCGGCGGCCGCCTCGCCGCGGCGGCTGACGAGGACGAGGTGTTCGGCGCCCGCGGCGACCAGCCACCGCGCGATGTGCGGGCCGAGGGCGCCGGTTCCGCCGGTGACGAGGGTGGCGTGGCGGGGGCGGTAACCGGCGCCGGGCGGCGGCGCATTGTGCGGGGCGCGGGTCAGGCGGGGGGTGTGGCCGCCGTGGTCGCGGATGGCGAGGTGGGGTTCGTGGCCGGGCAGGTCCCGGCCGGCGAGGTGCTGGACGAGGCGGGTGTAGTGGTGGGGCCCGGGGTCGGCGGGGAGGTCGATGAGACCGGCGAAGTGCCGGACGTACTCCAGCGCGGCGACCCGCCCGAGCCCCCAGGTCTGGGCGTGCTCGGGGTCGGGGGGCGGGTCGTGGGGGGAGGTCCGTACGGCATGGGTGGTCACGGTCCACAGAGGGACGGCGGGGTGCCGCTGCCGCTCGTGGAGGCGGGTGAGGGTGGCGGTGGGGTCGGGATCGAGGTTGAGGATGCCGGCCGGGTCGGGGTGGCCGGGGTCGGTGGTGACGGCGGCGCCGGCGGCTTCGAGGGCGGCGACCAGGGCGGCGGGCGCGGGCGTACCGGGTGGGGGGAGAAGAAGCCAGGTGCCGGTGAGCGCGGGCGGGGCGGCGGGGGGTGTGTGGGGGCGCCAGGTGACGGTGTAGCGCCAGGTGTTGAGGGTGTCGTGGGTCGATTCGGCGGCCCGGGGCGGGGAGAGCCAGAGGTGTTGGTGCTGGAAGGGGTAGGTGGGGAGGTCGGCGGGCGGGGCGGTGGTGCCGAGGGTGGCCGACAGGCCGTGGGCGTGGGTGTGGGCGCGTGCGAGGGCGAGGCGGTGGGGGGTGTCGTCGTCGCGGTGGAGGGTGGCGTGGGTGACGGCTTCGGCGTCGGCCTGGTCGATGGTGTCTTCGACGGCGGTGAGCAGGCCGGGGTGGGGGCTGGGTTCGAGGAAGTGGCCGTAGCCGTCGGCGAGGAGTGCCTGGACGGTCTGGTGGAAGCGCACCGGGGAGCGCAGATTGGTGAACCAGTAGCCGGCGGTGAGGGTGGTGGTGTCGACGGGCCCGGCGGTGACGGTGGAGTAGAAGGGGATGTCGGCGGCCCTGGGCTGGATCCCCGACAGCCGCGCCTTAAGGTCCGCTTCGAGGGGTTGGACGAGGGGGGTGTGCGAGGCGTACGTGACGGGGATGCGGCGGTGGCGGATGTCGTGGCGGGCGCAGTGCTCCTGCACCGTGTCCAGCGCCGCCACCGGGCCCGCGACGACCACCGCCGCGGGCCCGTTGAACGCCGCGACCGACACCTCCCCGGCAACACCGCAGTTCTTCAGCAGCCCCTCCGCACCGGCCTCGTCCAGCGCGACGGACAGCATCCCGCCCGTACCGGCCAGGGCCGTCAACGCCCGCGACCGCAGCGCGACCACCCGCGCCGCGTCCGCCAAGCTCAACGCACCCGCCACATGCGCGGCGGCGATCTCGCCCTGCGAATGCCCGATCACCGCATCCGGACGCACGCCGTGGTGCTCCCACCACCGCGTCAACGCCACCATCACCGCCCACAGCGCCGGCTGCACCACCTCCACCGGCTCCAGCACCGCGGGATCATCGCCGGTGAGCACGTCGAGAAGATCGAAGTCGCTGTACGGGGCCAGAGCTTCGCCGCACTCCGCGAGGGCCTCGGCGAAGACCGGGGACTCCTCCAGCAGCCGGGCACCCATCCGCACCCACTGCGACCCCTGCCCGGGGTAGACGAACACCGTCCCGCCGGACACCTCTCGCCCGGTCACCACGCCCGGATGCGGCACGCCGTCCGCCAACGCCGCCAGCCCCGCCAGCAGTTCCTGCCGGTCCTCCCCGACGACCACCGCGTGCCGCGTCAGCCGCGCCCGCGTCCGCAGCGCCGCCGCGACGGCTTCGGGCCGCAGCCCGGGGCGCTCCGCCAGATATCCGTGCAGCGTCCCGGCGTACGCGCGCAGGGCGTCGGCTCCCTGGGCGGAGAGCGGCGCGCCCACGGGTCCGGCGGGTGCCGCGGCCGGGGGTTCGGGCTCCGGCTCGGCCTGTTCGAGGATCACGTGGGCGTTCGTGCCGCTCACCCCGAACGACGAGACCGCCGCCCGCCGCGGCCGGTCCACCTCCGGCCACGACCGCGCCTCGGTCAGCAGCCGTACCGCGCCCGACTCCCAGTCCACGTGCGGCGTCGGCTCGTCCACGTGCAACGTCCGCGGCAACTCCCCATGCCGCATCGCCTGCACCATCTTGATGATCCCCGCGACCCCCGCCGCCGCCTGCGTGTGCCCGATGTTCGACTTCACCGACCCCAGCCACACCGGCCGCTCCGCGGCACGCCCCCGGCCGTACGTCGCCAGCAGCGCCTCCGCCTCGATCGGATCGCCCAGCGTGGTGCCCGTACCGTGCGCCTCCACGGCATCGACATCAGCGGCACCCAGCCCGGCGCTGTCCAGCGCCGCACGGATCACCCGCTGCTGCGAAGGACCGTTGGGCGCCGTCAACCCGTTGCTCGCACCGTCCTGGTTCACCGCCGAACCACGCACCACCGCCAGCACCCGGTGCCCGTTCCGCCGCGCCGCCGACAACCGCTCCAGCACCAGCACACCGACCCCCTCGGCCCAGCCCGTGCCGTCCGCACCCGCCGCGAACGACTTGCACCGGCCGTCCTCGGAGAGCCCGCGCTGCCGGCTGAACTCCACGAACGTCCCCGGACTCGCCATCACGGTGACACCACCCGCGAGCGCCATCTCGCACTCACCCGTACGCAGCGACTGCGCCGCCAAGTGCAGCGCCACCAGCGACGACGAACACGCCGTGTCCACCGTCACCGCAGGACCCTCCAGCCCGAACGCGTACGACACCCGGCCCGACGCCACGCTCGCCTGGGTCCCGGTCAGCACATGCCCCTCGACGCCCTCGGCGCCCGCGTCCACGCCCACCGCGTAGTCGTGGTACATCAGCCCCGTGAACACGCCGGTGCGGCTGCCCCGCAGCGCGGACCGGTCGATGCCCGCCCGCTCGAACGCCTCCCAGCTCGTCTCCAGCAGCAGCCGCTGCTGCGGATCCATCGCCAGCGCCTCGCGGCGCGACAGCCCGAAGGGTTCGGGGTCGAAGTCCCCGGCCCGGTAGAGGAAGTGCCCCGCCCGCGTGTGCGAGGTGCCCGACCGGTCCGGGTCGGGGTGGAACAGCCCGTCGAGATCCCAGCCCCGGTCGGTGGGGAACGGGCCCAGGCCCTCCCGCCCTTCGGTCACCAGCCGCCACAGGTCCTCGGGCGAGGCGACGCCGCCGGGGTAGCGGCAGGCCATGCCCACGATGACGACGGGGTCGTCCGCGCCATCCGCCGCTCCGCCGCCCGGCCGCCGCGCGGCGGCGGAGTCCGTGCCCGCGGCGTCCTCGCCGAGCAGGAAGGCGGTGAGGGCGTGCGGCGTCGGGTAGTCGAAGGCGAGGGTCGTCGGCAGGCGCCGGCCGACCACGTCGGCGAGGCGGTTGCGCAGTTGGACGGCCGTCAGCGAGTCGAAGCCGAGGCTCTTGAACGTCTGGCCGGGCTCGATCGGCTCCGCGGAGTCGTGCCCGAGCACGCTCGCCGCCTGTTCCCGTACGAGCAGCAGCGCCGCACGCTCCCGCTCGGCCGGCGCCATGCCCGCCCAGCGCGCGGCGGGGGTGTCCTCCGCCGCAGCGGCGGCGGACCGGCGGGCGGGCAGCCGGACGAGGTTCCGCAGCACGGCCGGTACGGCTCCGCCGCCGTCGCCGAACGCGCGGAGGCCGAGGCGGGCGGCGACCAGGTGCGGCGGCTCCCCGCCGGCCGCGGTGCGCGTGGCCGCGTCGAAGAGGGCGAGCGCGTGGTCGGTGCCGAGCGGCGCGACCCCGTGCCGGGCCATGCGCCGGATCTCGGCGTCGCCGAGGTGCCGGGTCATGCCGCTGGCTTCCGCCCACAGTCCCCAGCCGATCGAGCGGGTACGCGGCCGGCGGTGGGCCAGCGCGTCGAGGAAGGCGTTGGCGGCGGCGTAGTTCGCCTGGCCGGGGGTGCCGAGCGTGGCGGTGGTGGAGGAGAAGAGGACGAGCGCCGGGGGTTCCGGCAGGTGGGCGGTGGCGCGGTCGAGCGCGAGCGCGGAGTCGACCTTCGCCGCCAGGACGGCGTCCAGCCGCTCCGGGGTGAGGTTGGTGATCAGGGCGTCGTCGAGCACCCCGGCGGCGTGGACGACGGCCGTCAGCGGGCCCACCGCGGCGGTGGCGTCGATCAGCTCGCGTGTGGCGTCGGGATCGGTGAGGTCGCAGGCCGTGACGGTGACGGTGGCGCCGAGGGCGGTCAGTTCCTCGCGCAGCGCGTCGGCGTGCGGCGCGCGGGGTCCCCGGCGGGAGACGAGCCGGAGGTGGCGTACGCCGTGGCGGGTGACCAGGTGGCGCGCCAGCAGCGCGCCGAGGGTGCCGGTGCCGCCCGTGACGAGGACGGTGCCGTCGGGCCCGAAGGGCGAGGCCCCGGGGTCGGCGGGGGTGTGGCGGGCGAGGCGGGGGACGGTCAGGCGCCCGGCGCGGAGGGCGAGTTGCGGCTCGCGGGTGGCGAGCGCCGCGGGCAGCGCGGCCACGGAGGCGGGGTCGTCGTCGGTGTCCACGACCACGAACCGGTCCGGGAACTCCGACGCGGCGGAGCGCAGCAGCCCCCACAGCGCGGCGCCCCCGAGGTCGTCCACCCGGTCGCCGGGCTCGACCGCCACCGCCCCGCCGGTCACGAAGACCAGCCGCGCGCCGTCGAACCGCTCGTCGCCGAGCCACCCCTGCACCAGCTCCAGCGCCCGGGCCACCGAGGCGCGTATCCCGGTGGCCTCAGGGGCGGCGGCGGGCGGCCGGACCACCGCGAACTCCGGGACCGGGACGGGCAGGACGGCCAGGTCGGCGAGGTCGGCGAGCTCGACGTGCTCTGCCCGGTCCTGCCCGTGCGGCAGCGGCTGCCACGCCACCCGGTACAGCCCGTCCTGCCGCGCGCCGACCGCGTCGCGCAGCCGCTCCGCCGCCACCGGCCGCAGGGACAGCCGGTCCACCGTGACGACGGGGTCGCCGGCCGGGTCGGTCATGACCAGGGCGACGGCGTCGTCGCCGAGGCGGGAGGCGCGTACGCGCAGGGAGGTCGCGCGGGTCGCGTGGAGGCGTACGCCCGACCAGGAGAAGGGCAGCAGCGTACGGTCGGACGGCGCACCGAGGAGCACCGCGTGCAAGGCGGCGTCCAGCAGCGCCGGATGCACGCGGGAGCGGTCGGCGTCGGCGGTCGCCTCGTCGGGCAGGGCCACTTCGGCGAAGGTCGCGTCGCCGCGGTCGTCGTGCCACAGCCGCCGCAGGCCCTGGAAGACGGGCCCGTAGTCGTAGCCGCGGGCGCCGAGCCGCGGGTAGCCGTCGGAGAGGTCGACGGGGACGGCGGTGGCGGGGGGCGGCCAGGGCAGGACGGCCGCGGGCGGAGCGGCGGCGGTACGGGACAGCACGCCCTCGGCGTGCGGGGTCCACGGCGCTTCGTCGTCGGCGGCCGGGCGGGCGTGGACGCCGAACGTCCGCCGGCCCTCGGCATCCGGAGCGGCCACGGTGACCTGGAGGCGTACCGCTCCGGTGGCCGGGAGGAGCAGGGGCGCCGACAGGGTCAGCTCGTCGACCTGATCGCATCCGACCTGGTCGGCCGCGTGCAGCGCCAGCTCCACCAGCGCGGTGCCGGGCAGGAGAACGGTGCCGGCCACGGCATGATCGGCGAGCCAGGGGTGCGTGGCGAGCGAGACCTCCGCGGTGAACAGCACGCCGCCCGAGGTGGCGAGAGAGACGGGGGCGTCGAGGAAGAGGTGGTGGCCGTCGGTCCCGGCGGACGCGGCGACGGTGGGGGAAAGCCAGAGGCGCTGGTGCTGGAAGGGGTAGGTGGGGAGGTCGGCGGGCGGGGCGGTGGTGCCCACGGTGACGGGCAGGCCGTGGGCCTCGGTGTGGGCGAGCGCCACGGCGAGGCGGTGGGGGGTGTCGTCGTCGCGGTGGAGGGTGGCGTGGGTGACGGCTTCGGCGTCGGCCGCGTCGACCGTTTCCTCGATGGCGGTGAGCAGGCCGGGGTGGGGGCTGGGTTCGAGGAAGTGCCCGTAGCCGTCGGCCAGCAGCGCCTGCACGGTCTGGTGGAAGCGGACGGGCGAACGCAGATTGGTGAACCAGTAGCCGGCGGTCAGCGCGGTCGTGTCCATGGCCCCGCCGGTGACGGTGGAGTAGAACGGGATACGCGCCGCTCGCGGCCGGATACCCGACAGCCGCTGCTCCAGGTCCGCTTCCAGCGGCAGGACCAGCGCAGTGTGCGAGGCGTACGTCACCGGAACCCGCCGGTGCCGGATGTCGTGGGCGGCACAGTGCTCCTGCACCGCGTCCAGCGCCGCCACCGGTCCCGCGACGACCACCGCCGCGGGCCCGTTGAACGCCGCGACCGACACCTCCCCGGCAACACCGCAGTTCTTCAGCAGCCCCTCCGCACCGGTCTCGTCCAGCGCGACCGAGAGCATCCCGCCCGTACCGGCAAGGGCCGTCAACGCCCGCGACCGCAGGGCGACCACCCGGGCCGCGTCGTCCAAGCTCAACGCACCCGCCACATGCGCGGCGGCGATCTCGCCCTGCGAATGGCCGATCACCGCATCCGGACGCACGCCGTGGTGCTCCCACCACCGCGTCAACGCCACCATCACCGCCCACAGCGCGGGCTGCACCACCTCCACCGGCTCCAGCACTTCGGGGTCGTCGCTGGTGAGCACCTTGAGCAGGTCGAAGTCCGTGTACGGAGCAAGGGCTTGGGCGCACTCGCCGAGGGCCTCGGCGAAGACCGGGGACTCCTCCAGCAGCCGGGCGCCCATCCGCACCCACTGCGACCCCTGCCCCGGGTACACGAACACCGTCTTCCCCGGCACGGCGCTCCCCTGCACCACACCGTCGTGCGGCACACCCGATGCCAGCGCCTCCAGCCCGGTCAGCAACTCCGCGCGCCCGGCCCCGACGACGACCGCGCGCCGGTCGAACCGCGTGCGGCGTACGAGTGCGGCCGCCACCTCCTCGGCGCGCAGCGCGGGCCGCTCCGCCACGAAGCCGTGCAGGCGGTCCGCCTGTGCCCGCAGCGCCGCCGCCGTACGGCCGCTCAGCGGCCACGAGACCACCCCGGGCGCCGCGGCATGCTCCTCCGCACCCCGCTCTTCGGCCTGTTCGAGGATCACGTGCGCGTTGGTGCCGCTGATGCCGAACGACGAGACCGCCGCCCGCCGCGGCCGCTCCGCCTCCGGCCACGACCGCGCCTCGGTCAGCAGCGAGACACCTCCGGCGGCCCAGTCCACGTGCGGCGTCGGCTCGTCCACGTGCAACGTCCGCGGCAACTCCCCATGCCGCATCGCCTGCACCATCTTGATGACCCCCGCCACGCCCGCCGCCGCCTGCGTGTGCCCGATGTTCGACTTCACCGACCCCAGCCACACCGGCCGCTCCGCGGCACGCCCCCGCCCGTACGTCGCCAGCAGCGCCTCCGCCTCGATCGGATCGCCCAGCTCCGTACCCGTACCGTGCGCCTCCACCGCGTCCACGTCCGACTCGGCGAGCCCGGCGCTCGCGAGGGCCGCGCGGATCACCCGTTCCTGCGCCAGCCCGTTGGGCGCCGTCAGTCCGTTGCTCGCGCCGTCCTGGTTGATCGCCGTGCCGCGCACGACCGCGAGCGGCCGGCGCCCGTTCCGCCGCGCCACCGACAGCCGCTCCAGCACCAGCACGCCGACGCCCTCGGCCCAGCCCGTCCCGTCCGCAGCCGCCGCGAACGACTTGCACCGGCCGTCCGCCGACAGCCCGCGCTGCCGGCTGAACTCCACGAACATCCCGGGCGTCGACAGCACCGTCACCCCGCCCGCCAGCGCCGTCGCGCACTCGCCCGCGCGTATCGACTGCGCGGCCAGATGCAGCGCCACCAGCGACGACGAACACGCGGTGTCCACCGTCACCGCGGGACCCTCAAGCCCGAAGACGTACGCGATCCGGCCCGAGGCGACGCTCGGGGTGGTGCCGGTGAGCACGTAGCCCTCCAGCCCGTCCGCGGCCTCGTGCATGCGCGGCCCGTAGTCCTGCGCCGTGGCGCCGACGAAGACCCCGGTGCGGCTGCCCCGCAGCGGCCCGGCCGCGATGCCCGCGTGTTCGAGGGCCTCCCAGCTCGTCTCCAGCAGGAGCCGCTGCTGCGGGTCCATCGCCAGCGCCTCGCGGGGCGAGATCCCGAAGAACTCGGGGTCGAAGCCCGCCACATCGTCCAGGAAGCCGCCCCGCGCGGTGTACGACGTGCCCGCGCGGTCGGGGTCCGGGTCGTGCAGGCCGTCCAGGTCCCAGCCGCGGTCGGCGGGGAAGTCCCCGGTGGCGTCCCGCTCTTCGCGGAGCAGCCGCCACAGCTCGGCGGGCGAGCCGACGCCGCCGGGGTAGCGGCAGGCCATGCCGACGATGACCACCGGATCGTCGTCACCGGACGCCGGGTCCTGGTCGCCGTCCGGCTCGGGCCGGGCTTCGTCGCCGCCGAGTGCGGTGTGCAGCCAGGCGGCCATCGCCGCGGGCGTCGGGTGGTTGAACAGGGCGGCGCTCGGGAGGCGTACGCCGGTGCCGGCGGTGAGGCGCCGGCGCAGGTCGGCGGCGCCGTAGGAGTCGAGGCCGAGGTCGCGGAAGGCCGTGTCGGTGCTGACGTCGCCCGCCGAGTCGTAGCCGAGGGCGGCGGCCGTGTGGGTCCGTACGAGATCGGTGAGGCCGGCGAGATCGGCGGGGGCGGGCTCGTCGGCCGGTTCGGCCGGCGGGACGTCCGGCGGCTCCGGCAGTTCCCGCGCCACGGGCCGCGCCTCCGGCGACGGCCCGGTCCAGTGGCGGCTGCGCTGGAAGCGGTAGGTGGGCAGCTCGACCCGGCGCGTGCCCGCGTCGGCGAAGAACGCGTCCCAGCCGATCCCGGCGCCGTGCACGTGGAGTTCGCCGAGGGTGGCGAGGAGGGACCGGTCGTCCGCCATGTCGCGCCGGAGCGTGGGCAGCACCAGGGCCTCGGCGTCCTCCCCCAGGCAGTCCCGGGTCAGCCCGCTGAGCACGGCTCCCGGCCCGATCTCCAGGAACACCGCCGCCCCGCCGGCGCTTGCGGCGCGCGCGCCGTCGAGGAAGCGGACGGCCTCGCGGACGTGCCGTACCCAGTAGTCCGGGCCGCACAGTTCCCCGGCCGTGGCCGGGGCGCCGGTGAGGTTGGAGACGACCGGGATGCGCGGCGGACGGTAGGTGAGGGCTTCCGCGGCCTCGCGGAAGGCGTCGAGCATGCCGTCCATGTGCGGCGAGTGGAAGGCGTGGCTGACGCGCAGCGCGGTGGTCCTGCGGCCGCGCGCGGACCAGGCGGCGGTCAGGTCCCGTACGGCGCCGGCGTCGCCGGAGACGACCGTCTCCGCGGGGCCGTTGAGCGCGGCGATCGCAAGACGGCGGCCCGGCTCCCGTTCGTACGCGGCGAGGCCGGCCCGCAGTTCGGCCTCGCTCGCCTCGATCGCGGCCATGGCCCCGTCCGCGGGGAGGGCCTGCATGAGCGCGCCCCGGGCGGTGACGAGGGCGGCGGCGTCGGCGAGATCAAGGACCCCGGCGACGTGCGCCGCCGCCAACTCGCCGACGGAGTGGCCCAGGAGCACGTCGGGGGTGACGCCCCAGCGTTCCAGCAGCCGGCAGAGGGCCACCTCGACGGCGAACAGCGCGGGCTGGGTGAAGACGGTGCGCCCCAGCAGCTCCGCTTCCGGGGACTCCGCCCCGGCCAGGACGACGTCCCGCAGCGGCGGCGCGTCCGGCACGTGCCGGGCGAGGTGGGCGTCGAGTGCGGCGCACACGGCGTCGAACGCCTCCGCGTACGCGGGGTACGCGGCGTACAGCGCGCGCCCCATGCCCGCGCGCTGGCTGCCCTGCCCGGAGAACAGGAACGCCAGGCGCCGCCCCGGCGCGTCCGGCCGCGCGGGGCCCGCGCCGCGCAGCACATGGGGCGCGTCCCGGCCGTCCACGAGCGCGGCCAGGCCCGACAGCAGGGCCTCGCGGTCCCCGCCGAGCACCACGGCGCGGTGCTCGAACGCCGAGCGGGTGGTGGCCAGGGAGCCCGCGAGGTCGGGCAGTCCGGCCCGGTCGGGGCCGGCGTCGGTGACGTACTCCGTCAGCGCCCCGGCCTGCGCGCGCAGGGCCGCCGCGCTGCGCCCCGACACCAGCCACGGCAGCGTGCGGGGCGGGCCGTCCCCCGCGCGGTGCCCGTCCGCGGGCGCCGGGCGCCAGTCGGCCAGCACCACGTGGCAGTTGGTGCCGCCCATGCCGAACGAGCTGACCCCGGCGACGAGACGTTCGTCCGCCGCCCGCGGCCACGGCCCCGGCGCGGTCCGCACGCTCAGCTTCAGCTCGGCCAGCGGAATCCCCGGGTGGGGCTCCTCGAAGTGGAGGCTGGGCGGCAGCTCCCGGTGCTTCAGGCTCAGCAGCGCCTTGATCAGGCCGACCGCGCCGGCGGCACCCTCCAGATGCCCGATGTTGGTCTTCACCGAGCCGACGACCAGCTCCTCGCCGGCGCCGCGCCGCGCCGTCCCCAGCGCGGCGCCCAGGGCCGCCGCCTCGACGGGGTCGCCCACCGGCGTCCCCGTGCCGTGGAGTTCGACGTACTGCGCCTCGCCCGGGTCGACCCCGGCGTCCCGGTACGCGGCCCGGATGACGCTCTCCTGCGCCGCGGGGTCGGGCGCCGTCAGCGTACGGCCCGTGCCGCTGCCCAGCGCGCTGCCGAGGATGACGCCGTGCACCGGGTCGCCGTCGGCGAGGGCGTCGGCCAGCGGCTTGAGGACGACGATGCCGCCGCCCTCGCCGCGTACGTAGCCGTTGGCCCGCGCGTCGAAGACGCGGCAGCGGGCGTCGGCGGCGTCCGGCGAGAGGGCGCCGAAGAGTTCGGCGGCGGCGAACCCCTCGGCGAGGAGGTTCAGATGGACGCCGCCCGCGAGGGCGAGGGCCGACTCGCCGTCCAGGAGGCTCCGTACGGCCAGGTGCACGGCGGCCAGCCCGGAGGACTGGGCGGTGTCGACGGCGAGGCCGGGGCCGGCCAGGCCGAGCAGGTGCGACAGGCGGTTGGCGAGGGCCGCGCGGCTCAGGCCGGTGGTGCTGTGCGCGGAGAGGGCACCCGCGGCGTGCTGGAGCCGGGCGTAGTCGTCGGTCATCGCGCCGACGAACACGCCGGTACGGCTGCCGCGCAGCTCCCCGGGCCGTACCCCCGCGTGCTCCAGCGCCTCCCAGGCCAGTTCGAGCGCGAGGCGCTGCTGCGGGTCGACAGCCGCGGCTTCACGCGGTGACATGCCGAAGAACGCGGCGTCGAACCGGTCGACCTCGTCGAGGAAGCCGCCGTGGACACCGGCCGGCAGACCGCGTCCGGCGGGAGCCGGCGCGACGGCGTCGACGCCGTCGCGCAGCAGCCGCCAGAACGCCCCCGGGTCCGCCGCCCCGGGAACACGGCAGGCCATCCCCACCACGGCGATCCGGCGATCGGCCGGCACACGTGCTTTACCGCTTCTCTCGCTCATGACTCCCCCGTACGATCCGGCGGGTCTGCGCGGGGTGAGCCGCGGGCGCGCGACGTCGTCGCTCCGTGCCCCACCTGACTCACCGCCGCGCCGACGCGCCGCCTGCTCCGTGGTGCCCTGCGCCGAAAGTCCGTTCAGCCTGCCGAGGCGACGCGCACGGGAAGCTCCTGCAGTCCGCGCGTGATGATGTACGACGCCCGGGGCGGCGAGGCGGTTTCCAGCTCCAGGTCCAGCGCGGTCAGCTTCGCCACCGCGACCTGTGCGGCGAGCCGGGCGATGGGCGCGCCGACGCAGAAGTGCACGCCGAGCCCGAGGCCGAGGTTCCGTTCCGCGGGGCGCGACAGCAGCAGCGCGTCGGGGTCCTCGTAGACCTCGGGGTCGCGGCTGGCGGACCCGATCATCAGCATGACCTGTTCGCCGGCGGCGATCGGGACGCCCGCGACCTCGGCGTCCTCCAGCGCGACCCGGGAGATCATCTGCCCGGGCGGGTCGTAGCGCAGCATCTCCTCGACGGCGGCGGGCACCTCCTCCGGGTGCTCGCGCAGCCACGCCACCTGCTCGGGGTGCTGGAGCAGGGCGTACATGCCGTTGCCGATGAGGTTCACGGTCAGCGCGAACCCGGCCGACAGCAGGAGAGTGAGCGTGACGACCAGCTCGTGCCCGGTGAGCTTGCCGTCGGTGCCCTCGGCGGCGACCAGCTCGCTGATCAGGTCCCCGGTGGGCGCGGCCCGGCGCTCCTCGGCGAGCAGGCCGAAGTACTCGTACAGCTCGGCCCGGGCGCTGTCGCGGCGGGTGACCTCCTCAGGCGTGAGGAAGATGCTCGGGTCGAGGCCGTGGGCGATGTCGTTCGACAGCGCGCGGAACCGTTCGTGCTTCTCCGCCGGGACACCGAGCAGTTCGCCGAGCAGGATCGCGGGCAGCGGGTGGGCGACCGCGTCGATCAGGTCGAGGGGACCGTCGCCGGCCTCCGCCCTGGCCTTCTCGATCAGCTCGTCGACCAGCTCGCCGGCGCGGGTGCGCAGCGCGTCGATGCGGCGCGCGGCGAACGCCTGGCTGACCAGGCCGCGGATGCGGGTGTGGTCGGGCGGGTCCATGAAGATGAACGGGCGCACGGTGGTGCCGTCCGGCGCCTGGCTGAAGTGCTCCGCCACGGTGGCGCCGTCGCCCCAGCCGAACCGGTTGTCACGCAGCACCGCGGAGACCCCGGCGTGCCCGGGGACCACGACGAGGCCCAGGGGCGTACGGGTCACGGGACCCTGCTCGCGGATCTTGCGGTAGACGGCGTAGGGGTCGGCGTGGAAGGCCGGGTCGAAGGGGTCGAAGGGCAGAAGCTGCGAGAAGATCGCCGGATCTATCGCCTCCTCCGCCGCGCCCGCCCCTTCCTCGTTCACTGAAGTTTCCGACATGCTCTCCTGCTCCCCGTTAGATGGTGAAGTCCCGTTACGCGAGGGTGGGCGTCAGGCCGTAGGGGCCGGCACGAGCTCGACGGGCATCCGCAGGATGACCGTGTGCTTGTTGCTCGGCGCCCAGGTCACGTCGCCTTCGAGCCTGATCTCGGCCACCTGGTCGAGCAGCTCTTCCAGCAGCACGCGCATCTCGATCCGCGCGAGCTGCTCGCCGAGGCAGGAGTGCGTGCCGTGGGCGAACGCCAGGTGCGGGTTGGGGGAGCGGCGGATGTCGAAGGTCGTGGGGGCGTCGAAGACGGAGGCGTCCCGGTTGCCCGAGGCCCACCAGAAGGTGATCTTCTCGCCCGCCTTGATCTCGGTGCCGCGGAAGACGGTGTCGCGGAGCGCGGTCCGCCTGTTGTACGGCGTGGGGGTGGACCAGCGCAGCATCTCGTCGATGGCGCCGGGCAGCAGGGAGCGGTCGGCGCGCAGGGCCTGCCACTGCTCGGGGTGCTGGGCCAGGGCCAGGATGCCGGTCGCCAGCGCGTTGCGCGGCGGCTCGCTGCCGGCGATCAGCACCAGGCAGAAGAACGCCTCGCGCTCGTACTCCGACAGCGGCTCTTCGCCCCGGTCCGCGGGGATGTCACCGTGCGCCAGCACGGACATCAGATCGTTCGCGGGCGGGCCGGCCGCCGCGCGCTTCTGCGCGATCAGCTTCTTGCTGTACTCGTACATGGCGTACTGGGTCTCGGTGGCGGTCTGGTTGACCTGGCCGGAGAGGCGTTCCTCGAATCCGGCGAGGGTCTGACCCCACTCGATGAGCTGCGGCATGTCCGCCTCGGGTGCGCCCAGCACCTTCCCGACACACTCGATGGTGTACGGGGCCGTGACGGCCGGCTGGAAGTTCACCCGGCCCTGTGCGACCGCCTTCCCGACGAGCCGGGCCGCGACCTCACGCCATTCCGGTAACCGCGCCTCGACGGCCTGCCGGGCGACGGGCGGGCTGACCAGGTCCTTGAACATCTGGTGCCGCGGGTCGTCCTGCATGTTGATCAGCGCGCCGGCGTGCACCCCGGGCTTCAGGTCGTCGATGTGCGTGCCACCGCCCGCCCGCCCGACGCCGCCCTTCGAGGAGAACACCGGGTCCTCCGCGGCGGCCTTCAGATCGGCATGCCTGGACACGACCCAGAATCCCTCGCCGTCCACCGTGGTCCCCGGCGGGTGCCACAGCAGAGGAGCCTCCTCGCGGAGCCGCGCGAAGACCTCGTGCGGGAAGCCGTCGGTGTACCGCGTCTGATCGGTGAGGTCGAAGCCCCCCAGGACCGCCGGCAACTCGGCGGAATCCTGCCCATGATGCCCCGTCATTTCACTCCTCCCGCGACCAACCCCCTCGGCCGCCACCCCGTTTGAGACGTCGTCAGTGAAATCGAGGTCGAGTGTGTGGGATCACATCTGGGCTTGTCAAACAGTTACGTTTCGTTCTCGTTCCCCCCGGGAACCGGGCTCTCGCGGCCCGGATCGTCACGGGGAGCGACACCCGCCGGGGCGTACGCGCCGGCGCCCGAGCGACGCCCGCGCCCGCCCCGCACCCCACCGCCGACCGCCCCACCAGCGCGGGAAGCCCTCACCGGACGAGCGGCCCGCAGCGCACCCTCCGCAGCCCCGGGGAGAGCCGCCCGGTACGCACAGCAACGAACCCCTGCGCCGGATCTCTCCGAAGCAGGGGTTCTGTCATGCGACCTGAGCAATAACACAATATTGCCCTCTGTGTGCGCGAGGGGGGAGTTGAACCCCCACGTCCTTTCGGACACTGGAACCTGAATCCAGCGCGTCTGCCTATTCCGCCACCCGCGCAAAGGGTGTGCCGTCCGCGGCCGCAGGCCGCCCCGGCGTCGTGCTGACGTCAGGAAGCCTAACACGCGGTTCGGGCCCGAATCACCTCCGATTTGCCCGCACCGCGGCCGCTCGGGGCCGGTGGTGCGGGACACTGGGAGGAGCCGCCCGTACCATCCCAGGGGACGCCTGGGCGGACGGTGGAGGAGCAGGGCCGGACGGCCGGCCGGACAGTCGGCCGGACACGTGTGAGACAGGTGTGAGAGAGGACACCGCGTACCGGCGGCGGGGACCGGGAACCAGTCCATTCCCCCGCGCGTGGATACGATCAGCGTGCAGTTTCGAGCAGCATGTTCGAGGGCCCGGCGGGAAGGCCCGTAGGAGAGGAGGTGCCCCGTGGGAGTACTCAAGCGCTTCGAGCAGCGTCTCGAGGGTCTCGTCAACGGCACCTTCGCCAAGGTGTTCAAGTCCGAGGTGCAGCCGGTGGAGATCGCCGGCGCCCTGCAGCGCGAGTGCGACAACAACGCCACGATCTGGAACCGTGAGCGTACGGTCGTGCCCAACGACTTCATCGTGGAGCTGAGCGCCCCCGACTACGACCGGCTCGCTCCCTATTCCGGCCAGCTCGGCGAGGAGCTGGCCGCGATGGTCCGCGACTACGCCCAGCAGCAGCGCTACACCTTCATGGGCCCCATAAAGGTGCACCTGGAGAAGGCCGAGGACCTCGACACGGGGCTCTACCGGATCCGCAGCCGCACCCTGGCGGGCAGCCACTCCCAGGCGCCCGCGCGGGGCCGGCCCGGCGGCGGTGCGCCCACCGCGCCGCCCGGATCCGCCGCCCCCGCGGGGCCCGGCAGCTACGGCTCGCAGCCGAGCGACTACGCCGCCTACGGCCGGCCGCCGCAGCACCAGCCGCCGCCGATGCCCGCGGGCCCGCCGCCCGGACCGCCCGGCGGCGCCCCCGCAGGCGCCCCGCCCGGCGGCGCGCGCCGGCTGCGCCACTGGCTGGAGATCAACGGCGTACGCCACCAGATGACCAGGCAGTCCCTAGTCCTCGGGCGCAGTACGGAAGCCGACGTGCGGATCGACGACCCCGGCGTCTCCCGCCGGCACGCCGAGATCCGTACCTTCGACGGCGGCGCGATGGTGCAGGATCTCGGGTCGACCAACGGCATCGTGGTGGACGACCAGCACACCCAGCGCGCTACGCTCCGCGACGGCTCACGCATCCGCGTGGGCAACACCACCGTCCTCTACCGGCAAGAAGGGTGAAGCGGGGCCGATGTCAGAGCTGACCCTGACGGTCATGCGGCTGGGTTTCCTCGCCGTACTGTGGCTGTTCGTCATCGTCGCCGTACAGGTCATCCGCAGTGACCTGTTCGGCACCCGGGTCACCCGGCGGGCGGCGGCCGCCCAGGACCGCCCGCCGCCGCGGCCGCAGGCGCCGCCGCAGGACGCCAGGGGCGGCCGCGGCGGGCGCCGGGGCCAGCGCGGGGCCCCGACCAAACTCGTGGTCACCGAGGGGTCGCTCACCGGCACCACCGTCACCCTGCAGGGGCAGACCATCACCCTGGGACGGGCCCACGATTCCACAATCGTGCTGGACGACGACTACGCCTCCTCGCGGCATGCCAGGATCTATCCGGACCGTGACGGGCGCTGGATCGTGGAGGACCTCGGTTCCACCAACGGCACCTACCTCGACCGGTCCCGGCTCACCTCGCCGGTGCCGATCCCGCCCGGCGCACCGGTCCGGATCGGCAAGACCGTCATCGAGCTGCGGAAGTAGAAGACCATGACCGGAGGGCGGGCACCATGCGGATGTACCCGGAGCCGACCGGCGAGGTGCGCATGAGCCTCTCTCTGCGCTTCGCCGCCGGGTCGCACGAGGGCATGATCCGTGACCACAACGAGGACTCCGGATACGCCGGTCCCCGGCTGCTCGCCATCGCCGACGGCATGGGCGGCCAGGCCGCCGGCGAGGTCGCCAGCTCCGAGGTCATCTCCGTCATGGTCGCCCTGGACGAGGACGTCCCCGGATCCGACCTGCTCACCGCGCTCGGCACGACCGTGGAGCACGCCAACGACCGGCTGCGCCGCATGGTCGAGGAGGACCCGCGCCTGGAGGGCATGGGCACCACGCTCACGGCCCTGCTGTGGACGGGCCAGCGGCTCGGCCTGGTGCACGTCGGCGACTCCCGCGCGTACCTGCTGCGCGACGGTGCGCTGACGCAGATCACCAAGGACCACACCTGGGTGCAGCGGCTCGTCGACGAGAACCGCATCACCGAGGAGGAGGCCACCACCCATCCGCAGCGCTCGCTGCTGATGCGCGCCCTCGGCAGCGGCGACCAGGTCGAGCCCGACCTCTCCATCCGCGAGGTGCGCGCCGGCGACCGCTACCTGGTCTGCTCCGACGGCCTGTCGTCCGTGGTCAGCCACGAGACGATGGAGAACACCCTCGCCGGCTACGCCGGGCCGCAGGAGACCGTGCAGGAGCTGATCGAGCTGGCGCTGCGCGGCGGCGGCCCGGACAACATCACCGTGATCATCGCCGACGTCCTCGACGCCGCCGACGACGACACCATGGCCGGCCGGCTCAACGACGCCCCCCTGGTCGTCGGCGCCGTCGCCGAGAACCAGCACCAGATCGACACCGCCGGCATGCAGACCCCGGCCGCCCGCGCCGCGGGCCTCGGCCGGCCCACGCCGCCGCAGGCCGGCGGCTTCGGCCCGGCCGACGACGGCCGCGACCCGTACGGGCTGTCGTACAACGACGAGGACTTCATCAAGGCCCCGCCCCGCTTCAAGTGGCTCAAGCGCGGGCTCCTGCTCGCCGTGGTCCTCGGCGGGCTGGGGTACGGCGGCTACAAGGCGTACGACTGGACCCAGTCGCAGTACTACGTGGGCACGAAGGACGACCACGTCGCCGTGTACCAGGGCATCGACCAGAAGCTCGCCTGGATGAGCCTGTCCTCCGTCCACCAGGACCACCCGGACATCGAGCTGAAGTTCCTCCCCGGGTACCAGCAGAAGCGCGTCGAGGACAACATCGCCGAGGAGAGCCTCGGCGACGCGCAGGCGAAGGTGGCCGACCTGCAGGAGCAGGCCGACGTCTGCCGTACGGTCGCGGAGGCCGAGGCCGCCGACTCCCGCGCGCAGGAGGAGGAGCGGCGGCAGCAGGAGCAGGAGAAGCAGAACCCCGACAAGCAGGGCGACGCCGGAGACAAGGCGGGGGACGACAAGGCCGAGTCGCCGGCACCCGGAGCCTCGTTGACCGAGGAAGAGCAGAAACTGGCGAGGCAGTGCCCGGAGCAATAACCCGTTGGGGGGCGGACCGTCCATGAGCAGCAGCCACACCAGCACCATCAGCTCGGTGGCGGCGCCCAGTCGGCGCAACACAGAACTGGCGATGCTCGTCTTCGCCGTGCTGATCCCGGTCTTCGCGTACATCAACGTGGGTCTGGCGAAGGAGGACACCGTCCCCGCCGGCGTCCTCGGCTACGCGGCGGGGCTCGGCTGTCTGGCCGCCGTCGCGCACCTGGTGGTACGGAAGTTCGCCCCGTACTCCGACCCGCTGCTGCTGCCGATCGCCACCCTCCTCAACGGCCTGGGCCTGGTGCTGATCTGGCGCCTGGACCAGGAGCCGTCGCTGACCACGCCCGCGCTCGGTGGCCCGATGGCGCCCGGCCAGCTCATGTGGTCCGCGGTCGGCGTCGGGCTCTTCGTGGTCGTGCTGCTCTTCCTCAAGGACCACCGGGTCCTGCAGCGTTACACGTACATCTCCATGGCCGCGGCGCTGGTCCTGCTGATCATGCCGATGGTGCCGGGCCTGGGCGCCAACGTGAACGGCGCCCGCATCTGGATCCGCATCCCGGGTCTCGGCTCGCTGCAGCCCGGCGAGTTCGCGAAGATCGTCATCGCGGTCTTCTTCGCCGGCTACCTCATGGTCAAGCGGGACGCCCTGGCCCTGGCCAGCCGCCGCTTCATGGGCCTGTACCTGCCGCGCGGCCGCGACCTCGGCCCGATCCTGGTGATCTGGGGCCTCAGCCTCATGATCCTGGTCTTCGAGACCGACCTCGGCACCTCGCTGCTCTTCTTCGGCCTGTTCGTGATCATGCTCTACGTGGCCACGGAGCGCACGAGCTGGATCGTCTTCGGCCTGCTGCTGTCCGCGCTCGGCGCGGTCAGCGTGGCCTCCTTCAACAGCCACATCGGCGACCGCGTCGACAACTGGCTGAACCCGCTGGCGCGCAGCCCCGTCAACGACGGCGTGACCGAGACCGCCCAGGCGATGTACTCCTTCGGCTCCGGCGGCCTCTTCGGCTCCGGTCTCGGCCAGGGCTTCTCCCGCCTGATCGGCGGCATCGCCACCAAGAGCGACTACATCCTCGCCACCGTCGGCGAGGAGCTGGGCCTGACCGGCCTGATGGCGATCGTCGTCCTGTACGGGCTCCTCATCGAGCGCGGCATGCGCACGGCCCTCGCGGCCCGCGACCCGTTCGGCAAGCTGCTCGCGGTCGGCCTCTCCGGCGCGTTCGCGCTGCAGTGCTTCGTCGTCGCCGGCGGCGTCACCGCGCTCATCCCGCTCACCGGTATGACGATGCCGTTCCTCGCCCAGGGAGGCTCCTCGGTCATCGCCAACTGGGCACTGATCGCGATCCTGCTGCGCATCAGCGACACCGCACGCAGACCCGCTCCGGCGCCGGCGCCTTCGCCGGACGCCGAGATGACCCAGGTGGTACGCACATGAACAAGCCGCTCCGCCGCGTCGCCGTCTTCTGCGGCCTGCTGGTGATAGCCCTGCTCGTCCGGGTCAACTGGATCCAGTTCGTCGAGGCCGACGAACTGCGCAACCACGAGGACAACCGGCGCGTGGCCATCGAGCGCTACGCCCACCCCCGCGGCAACATCATCGTCGGCGACAAGGCGATCACCGGCTCGACCGAGACGTCCGGCAGCGACTTCCAGTACAAGCGCACCTACAAGGACGGCCCTCTGTGGGCCCCCGTCACGGGGTACGCCTCCCAGGCGTTCGGCGCCAACCAGTTGGAGGCGCTGAACGACGGCATCCTCACCGGCAACGACGACCGGCTGTTCTTCAACCGCACGATCGACATGATCACCGGCAAGGACAAGAAGGGCGGCAACGTCGTCACCACCCTCGACGCGGGCGTGCAGAAGGCCGCGTTCGAGGGCCTGGGCGACCGCAAGGGCGCCGTCGCCGCCATCGACCCGGAGACCGGCGCGATCCTCGGCCTGGCCAGCAGCCCCAGCTACGACCCGTCCTCGTTCGCGGGCAACTCCGACAAGGACTCGAAGAACTGGGTGGCGCTGAACAAGGACAAGGACAAGCCCATGCTCAACCGGGCGCTGCGCGAGACGTACCCGCCCGGCTCGACGTTCAAGGTCGTCACGGCCGCGGCGGCGCTGGAGAGCGGCGAGTACGACATGGACGAGCCGACCGGCGCCCCCGAGACGTACAAGCTGCCGCTGTCGACCAACACCCTGGGCAACGAGGTCACGGGCGTGTGCGAGGACGCCACCCTGCGCGAGGCGCTGCAGTGGTCCTGCAACTCGGTCTACGCGATGATCAGCGACAAGGTCGGCAACGAGGGCATGATCGACATGTCCGAGAAGTTCGGCTTCGGCAATGCCGAGCTGGACACCCCGGTCCGCGCCGCCGAGAGCATCTACCCGGAGATGGACCGCCCGCAGAACGCCATGGGCGGCATCGGCCAGGCGTCCAACCGCGCGACGCCGCTGCAGATGGCGATGGTCGCCTCGGCCGTCGCCAACGACGGCGAGCTGATGAAGCCGTACATGGTCGAGAAGCTGGTCGCGCCGAACCTCAACGACATCGAGGTGACGCAGACGCAGAAGCTCAGCGAGCCGCTGTCCGGCGAGAACGCGCAGAAGATGCAGCAGATGATGGAGACCGTCGTCAACGAGGGCACGGGCTCCAACGCCAAGATCGACGGGGCCACCGTCGGCGGCAAGACGGGTACCGCGCAGCACGGCATCGACAACCGCGACCTGCCGTACGCCTGGTTCATCTCGTACGCCAAGGACCCCGACAGCGGCAAGCAGATCGCCGTCGCCGTCGTGGTCGAGGACGCGAGCGCGAACCGCGACGACATCTCCGGCGGCGGCGTCGCGGCGCCGATCGCCAAGAGCGTGATGGAAGCCGGACTGGGGCGGTAGGCCGCACGCAAGCGGGACGCAGGCGGGGAACGAGAGGGTGAGGAGTGGAGCAGCGGGGGGTGTCCCCCGGGGGGTGTGCCGGGAAAGTGACCGCATGAGGGGAACCGCGGAGCGGGTGCGCGGCGTCACCCGATAGCGGTCGGATACCGGTCGGATATCGGCTGACGGTCTGGCCCGAACGGTGTCATCCGCGCCCGGTACGGTATGCCGAGCAGCACGAGCCGGACACCCCGTGCCGGCGCTCCACTTCGGCACGGGGGCAGGAACGGAAGAGGGCTGGGAGAAGCTATGGAAGAGCCGCGTCGCCTCGGCGGGCGGTACGAGCTGGGCCAGGTGCTCGGCCGCGGCGGGATGGCCGAGGTGTACCTCGCCCACGACACCCGCCTCGGTCGTACGGTCGCGGTCAAGACGCTGCGCGCCGACATGGCCCGCGACCCCTCGTTCCAGGCCCGCTTCCGCCGTGAGGCCCAGTCCGCCGCCTCCCTGAACCATCCCGCCATCGTCGCTGTGTACGACACCGGCGAGGACTACATCGACAGCGTCTCCATCCCGTACATCGTCATGGAGTACGTCGACGGCTCCACGCTGCGCGAGCTGCTGCACTCCGGCCGCAAGCTGCTGCCCGAGCGCACGCTGGAGATGTGCACCGGCATCCTCCAGGCCCTGGAGTACTCGCACCGCAGCGGCATCGTCCACCGCGACATCAAGCCGGCGAACGTCATGCTGACGCGCACCGGCCAGGTCAAGGTCATGGACTTCGGCATCGCCCGTGCGATGGGCGACTCCGGCATGACGATGACGCAGACCGCCGCGGTCATCGGCACCGCGCAGTACCTCTCCCCCGAGCAGGCCAAGGGCGAGCAGGTCGACGCGCGCTCCGACCTGTACTCGACGGGCTGCCTGCTGTACGAGCTGCTGACGGGACGGCCGCCGTTCGTCGGCGACTCCCCGGTCGCGGTGGCGTACCAGCACGTGCGCGAGGAGGCGCCGCCGCCGAGCACGTTCGACCCCGAGGTCACGCCCGAGATGGACGCCATCGTGATGAAGGCGCTCGTCAAGGACCCGGACTACCGGTATCAGAGCGCCGACGAGATGCGCGCCGACATCGACGCCGCGCTGGAGGGCCTGCCCGTCGCGGCGGCCGCCGCGATGGGCGCCGCCGGCTTCGCCGGCGACACCCCGACCACCGCCATGACCCCGCAGAACGGCTACGGCACCTCGATGCTGCCGCCCGCCCGGGACGACGACGGCGGCATGGGCTACGACGACCGCGGCGCGGGCCGCCGCCGGCAGCAGAAGCGCAGCGGTGCGACCTCGACGGTGCTGCTGATCCTCGCCGGCATCCTGGTCCTCGTCGGCGCCATCTTCATCGGCAAGTCCATCTTCGGGGACCAGGGGGCCGACCCGGTCGAGGTGCCGGACGTCGTCGGCGAGAAGTTCGAGGACGCCCAGAACGCCATGAGCAACGTCAAGCTCACCCTCACCAAGGACGGCGAGGAGCGCTGCGACGAGCCCAAGGGCACGGTGTGCAGCACCAACCCGGCGCCCGGCGAGGAGGTCGACCGCGGCTCGACGGTCACGGCGGTCGTCTCCAAGGGCTCGGGCGTGCAGAAGGTCACCGTCCCGGACGTGACGGGCATCGACGCCGACGAGGCCGAGGACACCCTGCGCGAGGCGGGCTTCGACGTCGACCAGGAGGAGCAGGAGTCCAGCGAGCCGGAGGGGCAGGTCCTGAGCCAGGACCCCGAGGGCGACACCAAGGCCGCGAAGGGCGCACTCGTCACGCTCACCGTCGCGGCCGCGCCGGAGGAGACGGAGCCGGCGACGATCAACATCCCGCGGGTCATCGACCTGTCGTACGAGGACGCGAAGTCGACCCTGGAGGGTCAGGGCTTCGTCGTCTCGCGCACCGATCAGCAGACGGCCGACGCCGCCCCGGAGACGGTCATCGCGCAGAGCCCGGAGGGCGGCACGGCGGCCACGGAGGGCGACACGGTCACGGTGACCGTCGCCGTCGAGCCGGACGAGCCGGCGACGGTGGCGGTGCCGTCGGACCTGGTCAACAAGACCGTCGGAGAGGCGAAGGCCCAGCTTGACGGCATGGGCCTGGTCGTCGGCTTCATGCCCGGCGTCCCCTCGGACGACGCCGCGATCATCCTGGCGCACGACCCGCCGGCGGGGACCGAGGTGGAGGCCGGCAGCACCGTGAACCTGGTCACGCGGCCGGGCGAGGACGGGTAGGCCGGCTCCCGGCCGCGGAGATCACGGCGATGCGAGTGCCCCCGCCGAGCGGGTAGGCTGGGGGCCGCTTCGGGGCCTTAGCTCAGTTGGTAGAGCGCTGTCTTTGCATGGCAGATGTCAGGAGTTCGACTCTCCTAGGCTCCACGGATCCGCACAGCGGATCGGATGCGTACGAACGCCCTCCGGAGGATCTTCCGGAGGGCGTTCGTACGCTCGGAGCCGCTTGTCCTCGACGTGGACGACCTGCGTCCCGGTGGTGACCGGTGACGATCCAGCCGTCGGCGCTTGTGACGCCGGTCACGCCGAAGTCCGCCGCTTCGGAGCCTCCCGGCCGCCGTCAGAGGTCGTCCTCGCGTTCGTAGTACGCGCGGTCGGTGTCCGTGGGTTCGCCCGCCTCCGAGCGGGCCGTGCCGCCGCCCTCGGCGTCCATGTCCGCCGCCGCCTGGCGGGCCTGGGCGTCCTGGTCCCCGGCGTCGGCGCGGTCGATGCGGGTCTCGCGGTCCATGTACTCGGTGTCGTCGACGATCCGGGTCGTGGAGGCGTCGCCGCCGGGTTCGGTGGCCTCCGGGGGTTCGACCATCCAGTCCGGGTTCACCTGGCGGTCCCACCAGCGCCAGGCGACGACCGCGGCGGCGCCGAGGGCGCCGACGACGGCGGTGCGCTTGACCGTGCGGGCGACGGCCGCCCGGCGGTGGCGCCTGCGGGCCAGATCGTCGATCTCCCCCGGGCTCACCTCGCCCCGCAGTGCCGACAGCGCCGCGGCGCCGCGGGCGACGGCCTGCCGGGTCGCGGGGCCCGCGGCGGCCTTCGTCGCCACCACCGCGGCCTTCGTCGCCGCGGCGGCGCCCAGGATGCGCGGGGCGGCGTACGCCGCCGCTCCGCGCGCCCGGCGGGCCGCGTCGGAGGCGGTCCTGTCCAGCTCGTCGGGCACCGCCTGGCGCACCTTCCGCACATGGGGCTCCAGGTGGGCGCCGTACGCCACCTGGGCGCTCGCGGCCATGTCGGAGACCTTCGGGCCGATGCGCTCGCGCGCCTCGTGCGCCATGTGGGCGCACTGGTCCCTGGCGGTGGCGGCGTACGGCGCCACCGCCTCGGCCGCCTGCTGCACGCTCTGCTTCGCCGTGTCAGTGGCCGTGCGCGCACCGTTCTTGCGAGTCACGGATTTCTCCTTCGTACGGGACGGGTGGCACTGTGCGCCTGTTCACCTGCGTACAGATCATGCCCAGATTCAACCGTTTAAGCATGTTATGTCACACCGGTGACTTAGCAGGAGGCTGGGGATCGCCCGGCCGGGCGTGCGAGGATCGGGGGACGCACTGAATCCGTAAGGAAGGCACATCGTGGCCGAGCAGCTCTACGCCACCCTGAAGACGAACCACGGCGACATCGAGGTGAAGCTCCTGCCGAACCACGCGCCGAAGACGGTGCAGAACTTCGTCGGGCTCGCCACCGGCGAGCGCGAGTGGACCCACCCGGCGACGGGCCAGGTCTCCCGCGAGCGTCTGTACGACGGCACCGTGTTCCACCGCGTCATCAGCGGTTTCATGATCCAGGGCGGTGACCCGCTGGGCAACGGCACCGGCGGCCCCGGCTACGAGTTCGGTGACGAGTTCCACCCGGACCTGGCCTTCGACCGTCCGTACCTGCTGGCGATGGCGAACGCCGGGCCCGGCACCAACGGCTCGCAGTTCTTCATCACCGTGTCGCCCACGGCCTGGCTGACGGGCAAGCACACCATCTTCGGTGAGGTCACCGACGAGGCCGGCAAGAAGGTCGTCGACGAGATCGCGGCCGTCCGGACGAAGCGGGCCGACCGCCCCGAGAAGGACGTGGTCATCGAGTCCGTGGAGATCACGCGCCGCTGACTCCGGGAACCTGAGCGCCCCGCCCGTCGTACCACCGGCAGGTGAGTCGACGGGCGGGAGTGCGGGGCGGGGCGTGCGGAGAACCAGAGGGGACGCGGGCTAGTGACGGACCAGGCACCGGGAGGGGCGGAGAGACCGGCCGAGGACAGCGGCCTGCCGGGCTGCTACCGGCACCCGGACCGCGAGACCGGCGTGCGCTGCGTGCGCTGTGACCGGCCCATCTGCCCGGAGTGCATGATAAGCGCGTCGGTCGGCTTCCAGTGCCCCGAGTGCGTCCGCGGCGGCTCCGGTACGGCCCACCCGCCGGGCGCCGCCGCGCCCCGTACGCTCGCGGGCGGCGTCATGTCGGACGACCCGCGCCTCCTCACCAAGATCATCCTCGGCCTCAATCTCGCGGTCTTCCTCGCCGTGCTCACCGGCGGCGACCGCGTCACCGACCCGATGCTCCTCGTCGGGCAGGCCGTCTTCTCCTTCGGCGGCCCGCTCGAAGGCGTCGCGGAGGGCCAGTACTACAGGCTGCTCAGCTCCGTCTTCCTGCACCAGGAAGTCGCCCACATCGCGCTGAACATGCTGGCGCTGTGGTTCCTCGGGCCGCCGTTGGAGGCCGCGCTCGGCCGGCTGCGGTTCGTCACGCTCTATCTGCTCTCCGGCCTCGGCGGCAGCGCGCTGTTCTATCTGGTCGCCGCGCCCAACGACGCCGCCCTCGGTGCCTCCGGCGCCATCTTCGGCCTCTTCGGCGCCACCGCGGTGCTGATGCGCCGGATGAACTACGACATGCGTCCCGTGCTGGTGCTGCTGGCGATCAACCTGGTCTTCACCTTCACCTGGTCGGGCATCGCCTGGCAGGGCCACATCGGCGGGCTGGTGGTCGGCACGGCCGTCGCGTACGGGTTCGTGCACGCGCCCCGCGGCAAGCGGGTCCTGGTGCAGCGGGCGGTGGCCGCCGGGGCGCTGCTGGCGATCGTCGCGGTGGTCGTGATCCGCACCCTCCAACTGACGTAGCAGCCGCCTCGGCGGGCTACGTAACCTCCGGGCCGCAGCCGCGTTGAGAGGGGTGGGGCAAGCAGCCACGCCCGAAGTTGTCCACAGGTAGTCAGCGATCCTGTGCGTACCGTGGGGACAGCCGTTCGATATCGAACACGCCTGCGTTTTCCTTGGCAGGCCGCGGAATCACCGCTGGTCCGGACGGCGTACCGCGGTCGGACCGGCGTCAACGCCACTGAGGTTATCCACAGATCTTCTGCTTTCTGCACAGCTGTGGATGACCTGTGGATAACTCTGCTCACGACCGGCCGCGAGGCGGCTGACGACGGCTACTTCCACTGCGTGGAGACGACGAACCCCGCGAGGATGAAGCCGAAGCCGACCACGATGTTCCAGTTGCCGATCGCTTCGAGCGGCAGATCCCCGGTGGTGACGTAGAAGACGACGATCCAGGCGAGTCCGATGACGAACAACGCCAGCATCAGCGGCGCCACCCAGCTCCTGCCGGTGCCTGAGAGCTTGAACTCGCCCGACTTCGCCGGCGGCGGGGTGTAATCGGCCTTCTTACGGATCCGTGACTTCGGCACGAGAGACTCTCCTGTCGACGCTGCGGTTGCGGGCCTGTCGGGGAGGCCCCGAGCCGCGGGGGCGGCTCCTTCCCCGGGCGTGTCCGTTAGCGTAGTCCTTCCACCGGGGGTAAGGAGACAAGGGTACGGTGACCAATTCCGCTCGGCGGCTCCTTGTCAGGCCCGCACGGCTGTTCACCTTCGCCGCCTTCGCCCTCGCCGGGCTGATCTTCTGGACGAGCTTCAACACCGCGCAGGGCACCAACCTGCGCACCGACGACTCCATGCTCCGCCTCACCGACCTCATCTACGAGCGCGACCGCGCCAACCAGCGCCTCGACGGCGGCAACGCCTCGCTCCGCGAGGACGTCGACTCCCTCGCCGAGCGCGACCACGGCGCCGGCACCGCCCCCGGCAACGAGCTCCAGGAGGCGGAGCGGGCGGCCGGGGCCACCGAGGTCGACGGCGCCGGGCTCACGGTGACGCTCACCGACGCCCCGCCGGACGCCACCGCGCTCATCCCCGGCGTCCCGGACCCCACGCCGGACACCCTCGTCGTGCACCAGCAGGATCTGCAGGCCGTCGTCAACGCCCTGTGGGCGGGCGGCGCGGAGGGCATCCGGGTCATGGACCAGCGGCTGATCTCCACCAGCGCGGTGCGCTGCGTCGGCAACACCCTGATCCTGCAGGGCCGGGTGTACTCACCCCCCTACAAGATCACCGCGGTCGGCGACCGGCAGGACCTCCAGGCCGCCCTGGACGCCGAGCCCGCGGTGCAGAACTATCTGCGGTACGTGGAGGCGTACGGTCTCGGCTACGAGGTCGAGCGGCACGACTCGGTGACACTGCCCGGCTACTCCGGCACCGTCGGCCTGCACCACGCCCGCCCCGTGGAGTGACGACTCCCACGTCCCCCCCGGCCGGTGGCGCGGGCGAAGCCCGCCGCTTCGGGGGGCACGTGTCGTTAGTCTGGTGACTCGTACGGACGAATTCGGCAGCGGCACAGGGCCACACGCGGGCCGCGGACGGGCCAAAGGGCAACGGCGAAGATCGGCGAAGAGGGACGCATGTACGGCTGGATCTGGCGGCATCTGCCGGGCAACGCGCTGGTACGGGCGCTGATCTCGCTCATCCTCGTCCTCGGCATCGTCTTCCTTCTCTTCCAGTACGTCTTCCCCTGGGCCGAGCCGCTGCTGCCGTTCAACGACGTCACCGTCGACGAGGGAGCCGCCCGGCGATGAGCGCGCGCATTCTGGTCGTGGACAACTACGACAGCTTCGTCTTCAACCTGGTCCAGTACCTGTGCCAGCTCGACGCCTCGTGCGAAGTGCTGCGCAACGACGAGGTGACGCCGCAGCACGCGGACGACAGCTTCGACGGCGTGCTGCTGTCCCCCGGGCCCGGGACCCCGGAGCAGGCGGGGGTGTGCGTCGACATGGTGCGGCACTGTGCGGAGCGGGGGCTGCCGGTGTTCGGGGTCTGCCTCGGGCTGCAGTCGATGGCGGTCGCCTACGGCGGTGTCGTCGGCCGGGCGCCGGAGTTGCTGCACGGCAAGACCTCGCCCGTGACGCACGGCGGCGCGGGCGTGTTCGCCGGACTGCCGTCGCCGTTCACGGCGACGCGGTACCACTCGCTCGCCGTCGAGCGGGAGTCGCTGCCCGACGAGCTTGCGGTCACGGCGGAGACGGACAGCGGCCTCGTGATGGGGCTGCGCCACCGCGATCTGCCGGTGGAGGGCGTGCAGTTCCACCCGGAGTCCGTGCTGACGGAGTGGGGACACCGGATGCTGGCGAACTGGCTGGCCGTGTGCGGCGACGCCGGGGCCGTCGAGCGGTCGGCGGGGCTTGCGCCGGTGACGGGCGGGGCGGCGGCGGGCTCGGCGGTGGGCTCGGCACCCGGCCTGGTGCCGGGAGGCGTGGCGCCGGCGGGCGGGCCGGCGCCCGCGGGCGGCGGGGCGGCCGGGACCGCGGGGTGACCGACACCCGGCCGGACGGCAACGCACCGGGGCGCGCGGAGGAGCGCGGGCCGGGGCGCGAAGCGCGTTACCGCGGCTTCCACGACTCGGGCGCCCCCGGCCGGCCGGCGGACGACTCCGCGGACCCGCTCACCGACCCGCTGACCGGCGGCCGGCCGCCGCTGCCGCGCCGGGACACCTCGGGAGCGGGCGGGCGTGCGGTGCCCGGTGCCGGTGGTCCGGGCACGGGTCCCGGCGGTGCCGGGGGCCGCCGGCGGGACGCCGGGGTGTCCGGTGCGGGCGCCGGACCGTCCGGTACGCGGCCGGGGTTCGGCTCCGGTACGGGGCCGGGGCCCGCCGGTTACGGCGCGGGGAGCGGCGGACAGGATCCGCTGGAGCAGGGCCACCTGCCGGAGTACGCCCACCGCAACCCGCTCCGCGGCGACCCCCTGCCACCGCCGCGCGGCGCCGACGCCGGGTCGCAGCCGGATCAGGGCGCACAGCCGCAGGGGCAGCAGGCGCACGGCCGCTTCCCGCAGCAGCAGTACCCCCCGCAGGACGGGACCCCGCAGCCGCAGCATCCGCAGGCCACGTACCCGCAGCCCCACGTGCCGCGGCAGGAGCCCGTCGCCGCCGACGGCCCGCGGCCGCGGCCGCTGGAGCCCCGGCCCGAGTCGCCGACCTCGGCGGTCTCCCGCTGGTTCCGCCCGCACACCCCGCCGGACGCCCGCGACCCGAACGCCCCCGCCGACTACGCGCGCCCGGCGGACCCCGCCCAGGGCACCCCGCGAAACGATCCGCCGCCCCCCTCCGGCGGCCACCACCCCGGCGCCTACGCGCCCACCCCGGACCCCGCCCCGCACGCCCCCGGCCCGGACGGCCGCGCCGCGCACGGCGCCCACGCGCACGCGGCGTACCCCGCGCGCGACGATGCGCCGGCCGACCCGGCGGCGGTCGTGCCGCAGGAGGGGAGCGCGGCGCAGTACCCGGTGACGTCGTACGACGCCGGCGCGCACCCGTCCCCGTACGAGGAGGCGCCGCAGACGGCCGCGTACGGGCAGACCTCCGGGTACGAGCCGCAGCCCCCGGCGGCGTACGACCCGCAACTCCTCGGCTACGACCAGGCCCCCGCCGACCCCCTCGGCGCCTCCTACCCGGCGACGACCGGCGATCCGCTGACCGATCCCCTCGACCCGGCACCCGCACCCCCCACCGGCCGCAGGGCCAGGACCGGCGACCCCCTCACGGATCCCCTTACCGATCCCCTCACCGGCCCGCTCGGCCCACCCGCCGCGCAGGCCGCCCCCGCCGACACCCCCGCAGCCGCCCCCAAGCCCGCCCCGCGCCGGCACGCCGGGCGGCCCGCCGTCGAGGAGCAGCAGCAGCCGTACCCCGCGCCCGCCTACGGCCGGCACGCCGGGAGCGGCGCCTCCGCGGGCGCCGCCCCCGCCGGCACCACCCCCTCGGCCCACCGCGACCCCTCCCCCTGGGGCGACCTCTCCGCAGCCGCCCACGCCGGCGCCCCCGCCCCCGCCGACCCGGCACAGGCGCACGCACCGGCACCCGCCCCCGCCCCCGCCGACACCCCGGCGTCCGGCCCGGCCACCGCCCGTACCCCCGACCAGGCCGCGCACCCCGACCAGCGCCTCACCTGGGGCACCGCCCCCGCCGGCCGCCGCCGCGGCACAGCCGCGGGCGACGGCCGCGGCGACCGCGAGGACCGCACCGTTCAGACGATGTCCCTGAACGTCGCACGGGCTCTCGGCACCCGTATGTCCGCCCGCAAGGCCGCCCGCGCCGCCAAGCAGCAGCGCACCGTGCTGATCAGCCGCATCACCGGCGAAGCGTTCATCACCCTGGGCGTGCTGATGCTCCTCTTCGTCGTGTACCAGCTCTGGTGGACCAACGTCCTCGCCGACCGCGAGTCCCGGCAGGAGGCGAAGCAACTGGAGGAGCAGTGGGAGCGCGGCGACGGCGCGGGCAAGGAGGACGCCCGCGACCCGGGGGCGTTCGAGGCCGGCGAGGGCTTCGCGATCATGCACATCCCGTCGCTGGACGTGAACCGCCCGGTGGCGCAGGGCATCGACAAGCAGAAGGTCCTGGACCGCGGCCTCCTCGGCCACTACGCGGAGGGCGACCTCAAGACGGCGATGCCGTGGGACGAGCAGGGGAACTTCGCGGTCGCCGGACACCGCAACACCCACGGCGAGCCCTTCCGGTACATCAACCGGCTGGAGAAGGGCGAGGAGATCATCGTCGAGACCAAGGACACCTACTACATCTACGAGGTGGCCAGCACGCTCCCGTCGACGTCGCCGTCGAACACCGACGTCATCGACCCGGTGCCCGAGGGGTCGGGATTCACCGAGCCGGGCCGCTACGTCACACTAACGACCTGTACGCCTGAGTACACGTCCAAATATCGCCTTATTGTCTGGGGCAAGATGATCGAGGAGCGTCCGCGCAGCGAGGGCAAGCCCGACGCGCTCATGGACTGAGCGGTACGGGCGGCCGGAGACCGGCGGACGGAACGGACGGGGAAGCGGTGGCAGCGACGGACGGTGAGCGGGAGAGCAGACCCGCAGCGGAGGCCGCGGAAGAGGCTGCGCCGAAAGCTCCGCAGGAGGCCGGAGTAGAGGCGTCGGGGGAGAAGGCGGCGGAGCCCGTACCGGCGGAAGGGGAGGGCGCCCGGGAAGAAGAGGCCCGGGACGAGGAAGCGGCTCCACCCCGCTCCCGCCCCCGCTCCCGTCGCGGCGTGCTCGCCGGGGCTGTCAGCGTCGTCGGCGAGGTGCTGATCACCGTCGGCGTCCTCATGGCCCTCTTCGTCGTCTACTCGCTGTACTGGACCAACGTCCAGGCCAACCGCGAAGCCGGCCGCATGACGGACGACCTCCGCGACTCCTGGGAGAACACCCCGGACGACGGCAAGCCGCGGCCCGTGGACATCGGCGATCTCAAGGGCGGCATCGGCTTCCTGCACGTGCCCGCGATGGAGGAGAACATCCTCGTCCGCAAGGGCACGGCGACCGACGACCTCAACAAGGGCGTCGCCGGCTACTACACCGAGCCGAAGAAGTCGGCCATGCCCTGGGACCGCCGTGGCAACTTCACGCTCGCCGCGCACCGCGACGGGCACGGCGCGAAGTTCCACGACATCCACCGCGTCGAGGAGGGCGATCCGATCGTCTTCGAGACGAAGGACCGCTGGTACGTCTACAAGACGTACGCCGTGCTCTCCGAGACGTCGAAGTACAACACCGCCGTGCTGGACAAGATCCCGGAGGAGTCCGGGAAGACGAAGCCGGGACGGTACATCACGCTCACCACGTGCACCCCGATGTACACCTCCCGCCACCGCTACGTCGTCTGGGGCGAGCTGGAGCGCGTGGACCGCGTCGACGAGGAGCGCACCCCGCCGGCCGAGCTGTCCTGAGCCCCCCGGCGGGTGCCCGGAGTGGCACGCGTAGACCGTCGCGGACGTGGAAGAACGCGTCCCGCTTATCTCACCTCCCCGAGGTCTGTCTGGGGGCGGTCCCGCTCCGTAGGATGCAGTTCGCAAGCGCGAATCTGGACTCGGGGACATCTGGGGAGGCCGCACGGCATGGGAGCTCCACGGCAGGACACCAGCGAACGCGCACGAGAACTACAGCGAAGCTGGTATGGCGAACCGCTGGGCGTGCTGTTCCGGCGGCTGATCGACGATCTCGGCCTCAACCAGGCGCGGCTGGCCGCCGTGCTCGGTATTTCGGCGCCGATGCTGTCGCAGCTCATGAGCGGGCAGCGGGCAAAGATCGGCAATCCGTCGGTGGTGCAGCGCGTACAGGCGTTGCAGGAGCTGGCCGCGGAGGTGTCGAGCGGCAGCGTGTCGGCGGCGGAGGCGGCGGAACGGATGGAGGGCGTTCGCAAGAGCGCGGGAGGGGCGGTGCTCGGGACGACGCAGACGCAGTCGTCCACCGGATCGACGACGGTGCGTCGCGTCGTACGGGAGATCCAGTCGCTGCTGCGCTCGGTGGCCGCCGCCGGCGACATCATCGACGCGGCGGACCGGCTCGCGCCGACGCAGCCGGAGCTGGCAGAGTTCCTCCGGGTGTACGGCGCCGGCCGCACCGCCGATGCCGTTGCACATTACGAAGCACATCAGTCATAACCGGATGAATTACTAAAGAAGCCGTACAAGGGGCGGGCACAGCAGCATGGGTGAGGTCTTCGCTGGGCGGTACGAGCTGATCGATCCGATCGGCCGGGGCGGGGTGGGCGCGGTCTGGCGCGCCTGGGATCACCGGCGACGGCGCTATGTGGCGGCCAAGGTGCTGCAGCAGAGCGACGCGCACACACTGCTGCGCTTCGTCCGCGAGCAGGCGGTACGCATCGACCACCCGCACGTGCTGGCACCCGCCAGCTGGGCGGCCGACGACGACAAGGTGCTGTTCACGATGGACCTGGTGGGCGGCGGCTCACTGGCCCATCTGATCGGCGACTACGGACCGCTCCCGCCGCGGTTCGTCTGCCTGCTGCTCGACCAACTGCTCGCCGGACTGGCCGCGGTGCACGGCGAGAACGTCGTGCACCGCGACATCAAACCGGCGAACGTGCTCCTGGAGGCGACCGGCACCGGCCGGCCGCACCTCCGGCTCTCCGACTTCGGCATCTCCATGCGCAAGGGCGAGCCGCGGCTGACGGACACCAACTTCGTCGTCGGAACGCCCGGTTACTTCGCGCCGGAGCAGATGCTGGGCGCGGAGCCCGACTTCCCCGCGGACCTGTTCGCGGTGGGTCTGGTCGCGCTGTACCTGCTGACCGGGGAGCGTCCGGACAGCCAGGCGCTGGTGGAGATGTATCTGAAGAACGGCGTACCGCCGGCCCCGAAGGAGGTGCCGGAGCCGCTGTGGCAGGTGCTCGCGAGCCTGCTGCAGCCGGATCCGGAGGCGCGGTTCCGCACCGCGACGGGTACGCGGAAGGCGCTGGCGGAGGCGGCGGAGCTGCTGCCGGAGCTGGATCCGGCGGAGGAGCCGGTGGAGGTCTTCGACCAGCTCGGGCCGCTGCCGGTGGGGTTCGGGCCGCGAGGTCCCGAGCAGTCCGGGGGACGGGCCGCGGAGCCCGCGCCGGGCCCGGGTCCCGGTACGGGGCTCGCTGCCGGACCTGGTCCGGGGCCTGCTGCCGCACCGGGTACGGGTCTTGGTCCCGGTTCTGGTCACGGTTCCGGTACGGGACGCGGTACCGGCACCGGGCCGGCCGGGGACGTCGCTGCCGCGGGCCCGGCGGGGCCCGTGGGCGCGCCCGGGTCCCCGTACGCCCCCGGCGGCACCGGATACGTACCCCCGCCGGCGGCTGCCGCGGCCGAGCCGGGCCCGGCGGGGCCCGGCACCGCGCACCCGCCCGCGGCGGGGCGGCCGGGTGCGGGCGACCCGGCCGAGGCGACCAGCTACGGCATCGCGCCGCCGGCCGCCTCGCAGCCGCCGACGCCCACCGCCCCGTACACGACGGCCCAGCCGCAGTCCCAGCCCAGGCCGGGACCGGTGGTGCCGCAACGGCGACCGGGACCGCCCGCGAAGGTGGCGATCCCGGTCGTGGTGCTCGCGGTGCTGCTGATGGCCGTCGGCGTCTGGGCGCTGGCCTCGGGCTGACGCTGCTGACCCTGCTGACGCCCCTCCTACTGGCGCCAGTTCTGCTGCGGCGGCAGCGGCGGGTACCCGTCCCCGTACGGCCGCTCGCCGTACGCCGGGCCCACCGGCCCGCTCCCGTACGCCCCGGGCGCCGTCTGCGTGTCCTCGCCCGCCACCTGCGGACCGGCCCCCGCGCCCGGCACCGCCCGGCGCCGCGCCAGCAGCGTCCACAGCCCCAGGCCCGCCAGCAGCAGCACGCCCGCGCCGATCCCGGCGATCGCCAGGATCTTCTTCCCGGCACCGTCGCCGTCGCCGTCCGCACCGGCCGGCGAGCCCTCCGCCGCCATGTCGCGGTCGTCGTCCGTCACCGCGAACCCGGCCGCCGCCGCGTCCCCGTCGTACGCCGGGCCCTCCTCGGGCTCGCCCTTGATCGTCGTCCGCAGCTCCACCGGCACCGGCCCGTCCGCGAACTCCCCGACCTCCTCGGACACGCTGACGGCTATGTAGTACCAGCCCGCGAAGCCGACGTTGCCGAGTTCGCCGCTGTAGACCGCGTAGCGGTTCTGGTAGGACACCGGCGGGGCCACGGCGGGGATCGCCGCCGGGTCGTCGCCGAAGTACGTCTCGTTCTCGTTGGCGATGAACCCGCGCGCGGGGTTGTAGAAGTCGACGCGCACCCCGTTGGAGGCGAACGCCGTCTCGTCGCCGACCCGCGTCGTACCGAATTCGGTCTGCAGGAAGAGCTGCTGGCCCCAGTCCAGCGGCACCCGGTAGAAGTGCGTGTCGCCCGGCCGGATCTCGTCCGTCCACACGCCGTGGTCGATGGCGACCGCGTCGTTGAACCCGGTGCCGCCCTTGCGCGGCTCGGCCTTGCCGGTCGGCGGGGGCGGGGGATTCGTGGGGATCGACTGCGGGTCGGGCGGGGTCGTCGACTCGGCCTCGGCCAGCGGCGGCTCCGCCATGAAGCGCAGCTCCAGCGGCCATGCGGCCGGGCTGGAGGTCGCGTCGCTGACGCGGGTGACGATGAGGTTGTAGACGCCGGCCTCCTGGCAGGTGCCGTCGGGCTCGGCCACGCGCCAGACGTAGTTCGCGATCGGCCGGGCCGCGCCGTCGGCGGCGAAGTCGACGTCGGAGCTGCTGCACCGGTCGCCGCCCTTGCTCTCCAGCTCCAGCTCGATGCCGTCGCCGTACGCGACCTTCGTACCCGGCTTCGGCGCCGCCACGGCGGATATCCAGGCGTGGGACTCCGCGTCGAGCGTGACGCTGTAGTACAGCTTGTCGCCGGGGGCGAGGGAGTCGGTGTACGTCCTGCCGGCCTCCACCTTCTCGCCGCCGGCGCTGCTCGCGGCACCCTCGATGGGCTCGGCGTCCTCCGCCGTCCGGTACTCGCCCGCGTCGACCGGCGAGTTCACCGGTGCCGCGCCCTGGCGGCCGGCCGCCGCCGCGGCCGGAGCCGCCGCCGGGAGCGCGGCCTGCGCGGCCAGCGCGGCCACCGCCAGCGCCGCGGCCGGCCCCGCCATCGTTCGCGTCCTCACCATCCACCCCTTACGCCGTTGCCTGCCGCCGCTTCCGCCGCCGCCGGCCGCTTCCGATTCCGTACGATCACGAACGCGACCCCCGCGCCGACGAGCAGCACGCCCCCCGCGATCCCGCCGGCAAGCGGCAGCACGGAGTCCGATGATTCCTCGTCCGCCCCGGCCCGCGCATCCCTCCCGCCGTCCGCACCGCCGTTCTCGCCCTCGGCGACGGCCGGCGCCCCGTGCCGCGGTCCCGACTTCTCCTCGCCCAGGACGTCGACGCGCAGCACGACGCCGATGGCCGTGTTCTGCGCGAACTGCGCCGCGTCGGGCCCCAGCGAGACCGACAGGTAGTACTCGCCGCCGCGGCGCACGGGCACGACCTCGGTGGCCGTCTCGTAGCGGTTCGTCCAACTGACCGGGACCGTACCGAGGTCGGCGGCGACGGGCTCACCGTAGTAGCTCCGGCTGCTGCTGAACGGGCCGTCGCCGACGACGGCGCGGCCGGGGGCGTAGAGATCGGTGGCGGCGAAGCTGGAGACCCCGGCGGCGCCGTCGAGCGTGGGCTCGTTGGCGAACTCGACGCGGTAGCGGAGCTGCTGTCCCCAGCCGACGCCGACCTTGTAGAAACGCGTCTGCGCGGGCAGCAGTTCGTCGCGCCAGACGCCGGGGCCGATCGCCTCGGCGTCGTTGAAGCCCGTACCGCCGGTGATGTCCTCCGGTTCCGCGGTGGGCAGTTCCGCGCCCTCGTCGCCGGCCGGGCCGTAGCCGGTCTCGGACTGCGCGGGCGTGACGCCGGGGCGTAGCGGCTCCTCCCGGCCGACGACCAGCTCCAGCGGCCAGCGGGCCCGGTCCGAACCGGCGTCGCTGGTGCGGTGCACGCTGAGCAGGTAGCGGTCGGCGGCGTCGCAGGGCTCGCCGCCGTCGGCGCTGGGGATGCGGCTGACCGCGTCGGTCAGCGGCTGGGCACCCTCGTCCTGCTCGAAACGGTCGTCCTGGGCGTCGCACCGGGTGTCGTGGTCGTCGGTGGCGTGCAGCTCCAGCTCGATGCCGTCGCCGTACGCGACGGGCACACCCGGCTGCGGCACGGCGGTGACGCCGAAGTCGGCGGCGGACGCGGCGTCCAGCTCGGCGGCGTACCACTTGGTCTCGCCCGCGCCGATGCTGTCGAGGTACTGGCCGGGCTCGACGGCCGCGGCCCCCTCGCGGCCGAGGCCGCCCTCGACCGGGTCGCCGCGGAAGCGGTAGCCGTCGGCGGAGAGGCGGGCGGCGCGCTGGAGCTGGCGGGCGAGCGCGTCGGCGTCGGGGGCGTCGTAGTACGCGCCGTGCCCCTTCTCCGCGATGCACTTCAGCTCGTCGCGGGCCTTGCCGCCGACCTGGAAGCCGACCGTGTCGATGCGCAGGGCGCCGAAGGCGCCGCCGGTCTCCCCGAGTTGCTCCGCGACCTCGCAGGGGTCGGGGGTGCCGCAGCTGTCCTCGCCGTCCGAGACGAGGAGGATGGAGCGGTGGCCGAGGGCCCCGGGCGGGCGCTCGGGGAGGTCCCGGGCGGCCTTCCGCAGCGCGTAGCCGATGGGGGTATCGCCCTTCGGCTTCACCTCTGCTACGGCGTCCTTGATGCGGCCCCGGTCCAGCTCCTCGACGGGCACGGCGAGACGGGTGTCGGTGCAGCCGCTGGCGCGGTCGGCGCCGTAGACGCGCATCCCGGTCGGGTAGCCGTCGGGCAGGGCGTCGACGACGGTGCCGACGGCCTCGCGGGCGGACTCGATACGGGTGGCGCCGGAGCCGTCGTCGTCGACCATGGAGCCGGAGGAGTCCAGCACCATCACCAGGCCGCCGCCGGTCGGCGCGGACTCAGCGGGTGCGGCGGGCACGCCGGGTGCCCCCGGCGCGGCGGGTGCGGCGAGCGCCGCGGGCAGCGGTCCCGCGGTCAGCGCGGCGGCGAGCGCCGCGGCCGCACCGGCGTACACGGGCCGTCTCCGGTGGCCGCGCAGTGGTCGTCCCATGACATGTCCCCCTCTTTCTCTGCCATGTGCTCATGCACCGTAAAACGTGTGCAGTAGCAAATAACAGGGGGCGTGCGTCACGGTCGTGCAACAGGGCTCCGGCCATGCCGAGGCCCCGGCCGCACCGCCGCGCGAGCGGCGGGGCCGGGGCCGGGGACCTGCCCGGAAACGGGCGGCCCTGCTCGGAACTCTCGCGTCTCAGACGCCCGAAGAGGAGGGCACCGAGTCGGTGGCCTCCGTCCACAGGTCTTGCTCGGCGCGATCCGCCTGGATCTGGCGGTACACGAGAAGCCCGCCCAGAGCGGCCAAAGCGATCAGGAACAGCTTCTTCACCGCGCTACCTCGTCCTTCCAGAGACATTCGACTACGAAGCCCGATGATACACAGCGCAAACGACACCGGAGCCGGGGCTCGGGACCGCGGCACGAGGACCGCACTAGGACCTAAGTCCCGCCCCGGTTCCCTCCGGCGCCCGATCCGTACGCACCCCTCCACCGCGCACGATGACGGTCATGACCACGCCCGACACGACCCACGCCGCGGATCCGGCGGCCCGTACGAAGACGGCCGATCCGCCCGCCGGCCCCCGGTCCCGCGCCCCCGCCGCCGCACCGGCGGGCGCCGCCTCCCCGTCCCGCCTCTGGCCGGTGCTGCTCGCCTCGTACATCGGCCAGTTCCTCGTCGTCCTCGACGTCTCCGTCGTCAACGTCGCCCTGCCCAGCATGCGCGACGACCTGGCGCTCAGCGGCAGCGCGCTGCAATGGGTCGTCAACGGCTACGCCCTCACCTTCGCCGGCTTCCTGCTGCTCGGCGGCCGGCTCTCCGACCTCTTCGGCCCCAAGCGCGTCTACCTCGCGGGGCTCGGCGTCTTCGCCGTGGCCAGCCTCGCCGGCGGGCTGGCGCAGAACGACGCCGTCCTCATCACCGCCCGCGCCGCCCAGGGCGTCGGGGCCGCGTTCCTCGCGCCCGTCACCCTCTCCCTGCTGACCCGGGCGCTGCCCGAGGGCGCCGCCCGTACCCGGGCCATCGCCGCCTGGACGGCGGTCGGCGCCGCCGGCGGCGCCACCGGCGGGCTCATCGGCGGCGTCCTCACCGACCTGGCGTCGTGGCGCTGGGTGCTGCTGATCAACGTGCCGATCGGCGTCGCCGTGGGCGCCGTCGTCCTCGTCCGGCTGCGCGAGCAGCACCGCGACGCCGACCGCCCCGCCCTGGACCTCCCCGGCGCCGTGCTCGTCACCGGCGGCGTCGGCGCCGTGGCGTACGGCATCACCGAGACCGAGTCCGCCGGCTGGACCGCCGGCTCCGCGCTGCTGCCCCTGCTGGCCGGGCTCGTGGCGCTGGCGGGCTTCGTGGCCGTGGAAGCGCGGTCCGCGCAGCCCCTGATGCCCCTGCGGCTGTTCCGCATCCGCGCGGTGGCCGTCGGCAACGTCGTCACGCTCGTCAGCATGGTCGGCGCCTTCGCGCTCTGGTACTTCCTCACCCTCTACATGCAGACCGTCCTCGGCTACAGCGCCATCCGCACCGGCCTGGCCTTCCTCCCGCACACCGCCGCGCTCATCGTCGCCTCGCAGTTCGCTCCCCGGCTCTCGGCCCGCTTCGGCAGCCGGACGATGACGGTGGTCGGCGGGCTCCTCACGGGCGGCGGGTTCCTGTGGCAGGCGGCGGCGATGGACGCGGACGGCACGTTCGTCTCCGCGATCCTCGGCCCGGCCCTCCCGATGGCCGCGGGCCAGGCCGTCCTGCTGGCGCTGCTCACCGACGTCTCCACCTCCGGCGTCGGCGAGCGGGACGCCGGCGGCGTCTCGGGCCTCGTCAACACCTCCCGCCAGATCGGCGCGGTGCTGGGCCTGGCGATCCTCGGCGCGGTCGCCTCCGCGGGCCACGGCTCCCCCGAGGACGGCTACGCCCGCGCCTTCCTGGCCGCAGGCGTCATCACCGCCGCCTCGATGCTCCTGGTCCCCTTCCTCCCCCGGCCGGGGAAGCAGACGCGGCCGGTCTCCGGGTCCGTACCCGCATGACAACGGCGAAGGGCGCCTCCTCGTGACGAGGAGGCGCCCTTCGCCGTTTCCGGTGCGGCTACCAGGACTTGAACCTGGGGCCTCATCCTTATCAGGGATGCGCTCTAACCGACTGAGCTATAGCCGCGCGCTGCACAGAGGTTACCCCAACGCCGAGCCGCGGCCCAAATCGATAGCGGGTGTACACGGCGGGCGCTACTCGTCCTCCGCCAGCGTGACCTCGATGCCGCCGACGAAGCCCGCGGAGAGGTTGTAGATGAACGCGCCCAGCGTCGCCAGCGCCGTGGCGAGGACCACGTCGATCAGCGCCACCACCGCGGTGAACCCGACCACCCGGGGCAGCGACAGGAACGACTCCAGGTCGAAGCCGGCCGAGTCGTCCGAGCCGGTGGCCTCGCTGATCGTGCCGCCGACCGTGCTGAAGACGCCCATCGCGTCCAGCACCATCCACAGCACCGTCACCGCCACGATCGTGCAGATGCCGAGCGCGATGGAGAGCAGGAAGCTGACCTTCATCACCGACCACGGGTCGGCCTTCGCGATCCGCAGCCGCGCCTTGCGGGTGCGCGGGACCGTCCTGGCGCCGGTACGCGACCTGCGGACACCCGCGGCCGTCTGCTGCGCCTGCTCGTACGCCTGACCGCCGCCGCCCGGCGTACGCCCTCCGGCGTGCCCGCCGCCGGCCACGCCGGCCGGCGGGGTGTACGCCTGCGGCGGCTGGTGCGGCGTCGGCGGGGCCGCGGGGGCGGCCGTCGGCGGGGGCATCGGGCCCTCGGGGGCGCCGTCGTACGGATACGCGTGCCCCTGCGGGTCCTCCGCGCCCCCGGCGCCCGCGGCACCGGAGGCGCCGCGTCTGCGCCCGCGCCGGCCGCCGTGCCCGCCGCCGGCGTCCTCCGGACCGAGCGGGGGGTTCGGCTGCGCGTACCCCTCCGCTCTCGCCGGACCGGCGCCGGCACCCGTGGCTCCACTCACGACCTACTCCTCGCCTTCACCGTCCGCGGCGGGGCCCTGGGCCCCGGCGTCCGTGTTCCCGGCCTCGTCGGCGGCGACGGCGGCGTCGGCGGCCTCCTCGACCTCCTCCGCCTCCCGGCCGGCTTCGGCGTTCCGCGCGATGCCGACCACGGCGTCCCGCTTCCCCAGGTTGATCAGCTGGACGCCCATGGTGTCACGGCCCGTTTCCCTGACCTCGTCGACCCGCGTACGGATCACGCCGCCGCCGAGCGTGATGGCGAGGATCTCGTCCGACTCCTCCACCACCAGCGCGCCCACCAGCGAACCCCGGTCCTCCACCAGCTTCGCCGCCTTGATGCCGAGCCCACCTCGCCCCTGAACGCGGTAGTCGTCCACGTTCGTACGCTTCGCGTAACCGCCGTCGGTGGCGGTGAAGACGAACGTACCGGGCCGCACGACATTCATCGAGAGGAGTTCGTCACCCTCGCGGAAGCTCATGCCCTTCACGCCGGAGGTCGCGCGGCCCATCGGGCGCAGCGCCTCGTCCGTTGCGGTGAACCTGATGGATTGGGCCTTCCTGCTGACGAGCAGCAGGTCGTCCTCGGGCGAGACCAGCTCGGCGCCGATCACCTCGTCCGGCGAGCCGTCGGGCATCTCCCGCAGGTTGATCGCGATCACGCCGCCCTGGCGGGGCGAGTCGTAGTCCTTGAGCACCGTCTTCTTCACCAGCCCGGCCTTGGTGGCGAGCACCAGGTACGGGGCGGCCGCGTAGTCCCGGATCGCCAGGATCTCCGCGATGTGCTCGTCCGGCTGGAACGCCAGCAGGTTCGCGACGTGCTGGCCCTTGGCGTCGCGGCCGGCGTCCGGCAGTTCGTACGCCTTGGCGCGGTACACCCGGCCCTTGTTCGTGAAGAACAGCAGCCAGTGGTGGGTGGTGGAGACGAAGAAGTGGTCGACGATGTCGTCCTCGCGCAGCCGCGTCCCGCGTACGCCCTTGCCGCCGCGCTTCTGCGCCCGGTAGTCGGTGCTCTTCGTCCGCTTCACATAGCCGCCGCGGGTGATCGTGACGACGATGTCCTCCTCGGCGATCAGGTCCTCGATGGACACGTCGCCGTCGAAGGGCACGAGCTGCGTGCGCCGGTCGTTGCCGAACTTCGCGACGATCGCCGCCAGCTCCTCGCTGATGATCAGCCGCTGCCGCTCGGGGGAGGCGAGGATCGCGTTGTACTCGTCGATCTTCGCCTGCAGCTCGTCGTGCTCCGCGGTGATCTTCTGCCGCTCCAGGGCGGCCAGCCGGCGGAGCTGCATCTCCAGGATCGCGTTCGCCTGGATCTCGTCGATCTCCAGCAGCTCCATCAGGCCCCGGCGCGCCACGTCCACCGTCTGCGAGGCCCGGATCAGCGCGATGACCTCGTCGATGGCGTCCAGCGCCTTCAGCAGGCCGCGCAGGATGTGCGCCCGCTCCTCGGCCTTGCGCAGCCGGAAGGTGGTGCGGCGGACGATGACGTCGATCTGGTGGTCGACCCAGTGGCGGATGAAGGCGTCCAGCGACAGCGTGCGGGGCACGCCGTCGACGAGCGCCAGCATGTTGGCGCCGAAGTTCGTCTGCAGGTCGGTGTGCTTGTAGAGGTTGTTCAGCACGACCTTTGCGACGGCGTCCCGGCGCAGCACGATGACCAGCCGCTGGCCCGTACGCGACGAGGTCTCGTCCCGGACGTCGGCGATGCCCGTCAGCCGGCCGTCCTTCACGCCGTCGGCGATCTTCTGCGCGAGGTTGTCGGGGTTGACCTGGTACGGCAGCTCGGTGACCACCAGGCACTGCCGGTCCTGGATCTCCTCGACCTCGACCACCGCGCGCATCGGGATCGAGCCGCGGCCGGTGCGGTACGCCTCCTCGATGCCCTTGCGGCCCACGACCAGCGCGCCGCTGGGGAAGTCGGGGCCCTTGATGCGCTCCAGGAGGGCTTCGAGCAGCTCGTCGTTGGACGCCCGGGGGTGCTCCAGGTACCACTGCACCCCCTCGGCGACCTCCCGCAGGTTGTGCGGCGGGATGTTGGTCGCCATGCCGACCGCGATCCCCGCCGAGCCGTTGATCAGCAGGTTCGGGAAGCGGGCGGGCAGGACGGCGGGCTCCTGGGAGCGGCCGTCGTAGTTGTCCCCGAAGTCGACGGTCTCCTCGTCGATGTCGCGGAGCATCTCCATGGCGAGCTGCGCCATGCGGCACTCGGTGTAGCGCATGGCGGCGGCCGGGTCGTTGCCCGGGGAGCCGAAGTTGCCGTTGCCGTCGACGAGCGGCATCCGCATCGACCACGGCTGGGCCAGCCGCACCAGGGCGTCGTAGATCGCCGAGTCGCCGTGCGGGTGGTAGTTGCCCATGACGTCGCCGACGACGCGCGCGCACTTGAAGTACCCGCGCTCCGGTCGGTAGCCGCCCTCGTACATCGAGTACAGCACGCGGCGGTGGACGGGCTTCAGGCCGTCGCGGATGTCCGGCAGCGCACGCGAGACGATGACGCTCATCGCGTAGTCGAGATAACTGCGCTGCATCTCCGTTTCGAGCGAGACGGCGTCCACGCGCAGCACGATGCCGCCGTCTTCGCCCTCGCCGTCCGGCTGCGGGTCGGGGTTCTGGGGAGTGAGCTCGTCGGCCATTGCGGGTCTTTTCTACCTTTTCGAAGAGGTCTCGAAGGCGGTCGGTCGCACCCGGGCGGGGGGCCCGGGTGGCGGACCGCCCGGGCGGGGCCGACTCAGATGTCGAGGAAGCGGACGTCCTTGGCGTTGCGCTGGATGAACGAGCGGCGCGCCTCGACGTCCTCGCCCATGAGCACGGAGAACAGGTCGTCGGCCGCGGCGGCGTCGTCGAGCGTCACCTGGCGCAGCACGCGGTGCGCCTGGTCCATGGTGGTGATCCGCAGCTCCTCCGCGTTCATCTCGCCCAGGCCCTTGAAGCGCTGGATCGAGTCGTCCCTGATCCGCTTGCCCTGCGAGCGGCCCAGCTCGATGAGCTGGTCCCGCTCGCGGTCGGAGTAGGCGTACTCGAACTCGTCCCTGGTCCACTTGATCTTGTACAGCGGGGGCTGGGCCAGGAACACGTGCCCGCCCTCGATCAGCGGGCGCATGAAGCGGAACAGCAGCGTCAGCAGCAGCGTCTGGATGTGCTGGCCGTCGACGTCCGCGTCGGCCATCAGCACGATCTTGTGATAGCGCAGCTTGCCGAGGTCGAAGTCCTCGTGGATGCCGGTGCCGAACGCCGAGATCAGCGCCTGCACCTCGGTGTTCTGCAGTACCCGGTCGATACGGGCCTTCTCCACGTTCAGGATCTTGCCGCGGATCGGGAGGATCGCCTGGTACCGGGGGTTGCGGCCGGACTTCGCCGAGCCGCCCGCGGAGTCGCCCTCCACGATGAAGATCTCGCACTTGGACGGGTCGTTCGACTGGCAGTCGCTCAGCTTGCCCGGCAGCGACGCCGTCTCCAGCAGACCCTTGCGCCGCGTCAGGTCGCGCGCCTTGCGGGCCGCCACGCGGGCCGTCGCCGCCTGGATGGACTTGCGGACGATGTCCGCCGCCTCGTTCGGGTTCCGGTCGAGCCAGTCCGTCAGGTGCTCGTGCGTGACCTTCTGCACGAAGGTCTTCGCCTCGGTGTTGCCCAGCTTGGTCTTCGTCTGGCCCTCGAACTGCGGCTCGCCCAGCCTGACCGAGATGATCGCCGTCAGGCCCTCGCGGATGTCCTCGCCGGTGAGGTTGTCGTCCTTCTCGCGGAGCAGCTTCTTGTCCCGCGCGTACCGGTTGATCAGACCCGTCAGCGCAGCACGGAAGCCCTCCTCGTGCGTACCGCCCTCATGGGTGTGGATGACGTTCGCGAAGCTGTACACACCCTCGCTGTACTGCGTGTTCCACTGCATCGCGATCTCGACCGACATCAGCCGCTCGGTGTCCGCGGCCTCGAAGTCGATCACCGAGGGGTGCACCGGCTCGCCCTTGCGCGAGTTCAGGTGGCGTACGAAGTCGGAGATGCCGCCCTCGTAGTGGTACGTGACGCTGCGCGCCTTGTCCTCGTCCTCGTCGCCCGCGGTGTCCGCGCCGGAGGTCTGCTTCGCCGCCGCCCGCTCGTCGGTCAGCGAGATGGTCAGGCCCTTGTTGAGGAACGCCATCTCCTGGAAGCGGCGGGACAGCGTCTCGAACGAGTAGTCCGTCGTCTCGAAGACGTCGCCGTCCGCCCAGAACGTGACCGTGGTCCCGGTCTCGTCCGTCGCCTCGTTCTGCGCCAGCGGCTCGGTCGGGATGCCCAGCTTGTAGTCCTGCGTCCAGCGGTGGCCGTCGGTCTTGACCTCCACCGACAGGCGGGTCGAGAGCGCGTTCACGACCGAGACGCCGACGCCGTGCAGACCGCCGGAGACCGCGTAGCCGCCGCCGCCGAACTTGCCGCCGGCGTGCAGCACGGTCAGCACGACCTCCACGGCCGGCTTGTTCTCCGACGGCACGATGCCCACGGGGATGCCGCGGCCGTTGTCGACGACGCGCACGCCGCCGTCGGCGAGCAGCGTCACCTCGATCGTGTCCGCGTGGCCGGCCATCGCCTCGTCCACCGAGTTGTCCACGACCTCCTGCACCAGGTGGTGCAGACCGCGCTCACCGGTCGAGCCGATGTACATGCCCGGGCGCTTGCGTACGGCGTCGAGGCCCTCCAGGACCGTGATCGCACTCGCGTCGTACGCCGCGTCCCCGACGGCCTCCGCCTCCGCGCGTGCGTGTGCCCGCGCGGCAGCCTCAGCGACCGCCTCCGCGGCGCTGTCGCCGCCTGGAGGCATGTTCTCGCTGGCAGGGATGTTCTCGTTGGAGTTGCCGGAATCGGCCACGAAGCGCCCTTTCTGGCACAGCACGGGCCCCTCTCCTGGCTGAGCGGGAGCGGCCGCGTCGTTGTTGGTCAGCGTGTTCCGCAAGTGGGCGGGTTGCTCCCAGTCTACCGGTAGCCCACGACAGAATGGCGGTTTGCAGGTGCCTGAACCCGCATGTGGCGCCCTGAACATCTGCCCGCCGAGGGGGGCTGCACACACCGGGGCCTGCAGAGCCTCTGAGCGCCACTCAGCGCTTCGGGGCGTCAACCATCAGCTACTGTGACCGACCTCACTCCATCACAGGTTTACCGCCCGGGTTCAGCAGAAGGTACGGGCCTTACCCGTACGTGTCCCCGGGGCCCTGGCTCCCGGGCGCCCGCAGCGGCCCGAAGCGCCGCCCGCCGCCTCCCGGACCCACCACTTTGATCAGTTTCACGGTCCCGTGGCCCAGCTCCTCGTTGAGCCGTGCCACCAACTGCGGCGCCAGCAGCCGCAGCTGCGTCGCCCACGCCGTGGAGTCGCACTTCACCACGAGTACCCGCTCCTGCTCGTCGTACCGCTCGGGCGCACAGTGCTGCGCCACCTCGGGACCGACGAGCTGCGGCCAGCGGCCCATCACACCGCCCACCGCCGCCGGCGCCTCCCAGCCGCGCTCGGTGATCAGCCTGCTCACCGCGGCACCCAGCGGCAGCGGATCGCGACCGTCGGCGCGGGCGCCCGAGCGCAGCCCGCCGCCGCGACGGGCCTGCCGGCGCTGCTGCGCCGCCGCCCCCCGCGCCCGGGCCTCCGCCCGCGCCGCCCGCAGGGCCACGCGCGCCAGGTCGACCCCGGACGGCTCGGGAGCGGCGGGGGACTCGGGGGCACCGGAATCCGCGGGCCGGTCCGGGCGTGCCGCACCCTCGGAACGTACGGGCTCCTCGCTCATGCGCGCTCCACCCGCCCGTCGGCCACCGTGAACCGCGCCCCCGCCAGCGCCCCCGGCACGTCCTCCGCCACCGCCGCCGTCACGAGCACCTGCTCACCGGGCGCCACCAGTTCCGCCAGCCGCTCCCGCCGCCGCGTGTCCAGCTCCGCGAACACGTCGTCCAGCACCAGCACCGGCTCCCCGCCGCCCTCGCCGCGCAGCAGCTCGTACGAGGCGAGCCGCAGCGCCAGCGCGTACGACCACGACTCCCCGTGCGAGGCATAGCCCTTCGCCGGCAACTCGCCCAGCTTCAGCACCAGATCGTCGCGGTGCGGACCCACCAGCGTCACGCCCCGCTCGATCTCCTGCTTCCGCGCCTCCGCCATCGCCTCCAGCAGCAGCTCCGCGAACTCCTCGCGCGTACGCGCCTCGGCGAATCGCCCGCCGGCCGGTGACCGGTACTCGAACGCCGTCGGCCCGCCGCCCGGCGCCACCTGCTCGTACGCCTTGTCCACCAGCGGCTGCAGCACCGCGATCAGCTCCAGCCGCTGCGCCAGCAGCTCCGCCCCGGCCCGCGCCAGGTGCTGATCCCACACGTCCAGCGTCGACAGATCGAGCTGCCGCCCGCCGTGCCGCCGCGCCATCGCGGCCGTCTTCAACAGCGTGTTGCGCTGCTTGAGCACCCGGTCGTAGTCGCTGCGCACCCCGGCCAGCCGCGGCGTCCGCGCCGTGATCAGCTCGTCGAGAAAGCGGCGCCGCTGGTCCGGGTCTCCCTTGATCAGCGCCAGGTCCTCCGGCGCGAACAGCACCGAGCGCAGCACACCCAGCACCTCGCGCGGCCGCACCTGCGACGAGCGGTTCAGCCGCGCCCGGTTCGCCCTGCCCGGGTTCAGCTCCAGCTCCACGAGCTGCTGCCGGCCGTCCTGCGTCACCGCGGCCCGTACCACCGCACGGGCCGCGCCCATCCGCACCAGCGGGGCGTCCGCGGACACCCGGTGACTGCCCAGCGTCGCGAGATAGCCGACCGCCTCGACCAGGTTCGTCTTGCCCTGGCCGTTCGGACCGACGAAGGCCGTCACCCCCGGGTCGAGGGGCACCTCCGCCCGCTCGTACGAACGGAAGTCGGCCAGCGAGAGATGAGTCACGTGCATGGCCCGACGCCGACCTCCCCAGGCACTCGGCCGATTCAGCTTCAGCGAACAGCGGGCCGGCGCTCCCGCCGGCCGCCCGGCAGAGCTACTTCTCCTCCTTGACCGCGTGGCCGCCGAACTGGTTCCGCAGCGCGGCGATCATCTTCATCTGCGGCGAGTCGTCCTGCCGCGAGGCGAACCGGGCGAAGAGCGAGGCCGTGATCGCGGGCAGCGGCACCGCGTGGTCGATCGCCGCCTCCACGGTCCACCGGCCCTCGCCGGAGTCCTCCGCGTAGCCGCGGAGCTTGCCCAGGTGCTCGTCGTCGTCCAGCGCCCGGACCGCCAGGTCCAGCAGCCAGGAGCGGATGACCGTGCCCTCCTGCCAGGAGCGGAAGACCTCGCGCACGTCGGTGACCGAGTCCGCGGCCTCCAGCAGCTCCCAGCCCTCGGCGAAGGCCTGCATCATCGCGTACTCGATGCCGTTGTGGACCATCTTGGCGAAGTGCCCCGCGCCGACCTTGCCGGCGTGGACGGCGCCGTACTCGCCCTCCGGCTTCAGCGCGTCGAAGACCGGCTGCACCCGCGCCACGTGCTCGGCATCGCCGCCGTACATCAGCGCATAGCCGTTCTCCAGGCCCCACACGCCCCCGGAGACACCGCAGTCCACGAAGCCGATGCCCTTCGCACCCAGCTCCTCGGCGTGCTTCTCGTCGTCCGTCCAGCGCGAGTTGCCACCGTCCACGAGGACGTCGCCGGGCTCCAGCAGCTCGGCCAGCTCGTCGACGGTCGACTGCGTGGCCGCGCCCGCGGGCACCATCACCCACACCACACGCGGGGCGGGCAGTGCATCCACGAGCTCCCGCAGGCTGTGGACATCGGCTCTGTCCGGGTGGTGGTCGAACCCCACGACGGTGTGGCCCGCGCGCCGGATGCGCTCACGCATGTTCCCGCCCATCCGGCCGAGACCCACAAGACCGAGCTCCATCGCTGCCCCTTCGTCCGTCTGCGCGTCCTATCGGGTCCGAGCCTACGCCGGACCTCAGCCGCTCAGCCGCACGGGCATGATCAGGTACTTGTACGCCTCGTCCGCCTCGGCGTCGAGCGCGGGCTTGCCGCTGAGCAGCGCCGGCTTCGTCGACGTCGTGAACGAGAGCTGTGCCGCGGGCGAGTCGATCGCGCTCAGCCCGTCGAGCAGGAACAGCGGGTTGAAGGCGATCGAGATGTCGTCGCCCTCAAGCTGCGCGTCCACCCTTTCCACAGCCTGTGCGTCGTCACTCGACCCGGCCTCCAGGGTGAGCACACCCTGCTCGAAGCTCAGCCGGACCGGCGTGTTCCGCTCGGCCACCAGCGCCACGCGCTTGACGGCCTCGACGAACGGCGGGGTCTCGATGACCGCCACCGAGTTGAACTCCGTGGGGAACAGCGTGCGGTACTTCGGCAGGTCGCCCTCGATCAGCCGCGTCGTCGTGCGCCGGCCGGCGCCCTCGAACCCGATCAGGCCCTCGCCGGCACCAGCGCCCGACAGCGCGAGCGTCACGATGTCGCCGCTGGTCAGCGACTTGGCCGTGTCCAGGAGCGTCTTGGCGGGGACGAGCGCCACCGAGGAGGCGTCGGCGGTCTCCGGCTTCCACAGGAACTCGCGGACCGCGAAGCGGTACCGGTCCGTGGAGGCCAGCGTGACCGTGTCGCCCTCGATCTCGATGCGCACACCCGTGAGCACCGGCAGGGTGTCGTCCCGGCCGGCGGCGATGGCGACCTGCGCGACGGCGGAGGCGAAGACCTCGCCGGAGACCGTGCCGGTCGCGGTGGGCATCTCCGGCAGCGCCGGGTACTCCTCCACAGGCAGGGTGTGGAGTGTGAATCGCGAGGAGCCGCAGACCACGGTGACCCGGACGCCGTCGGTGGAGATCTCCACAGGCCTGTGGGGAAGGGCGCGGGAGATGTCGGCGAGCAGCCGCCCGGAGACGAGGACCGTGCCGTCCTCCTCCACGTCCGCCTCCACCGAGACGCGGGCGGAGACCTCGTAGTCGAAGCCGGAGAGGCTGAGCGTCCCGCCGTCCGCCCCGTCGGCCTTCAGCAGCAGCCCGGCGAGCACCGGCGCGGGCGGCCGGGCCGGGAGGCTGCGCGCTGCCCACGCCACTGCCTCCGCGAGTACGTCGCGCTCCACCCGGATCTTCACGGAGACCGCCTCCTGGTGCTCTCGGCCCTTGCCGGCTCGGTTGGTGTGGGGGACCAGTCTGACGCACGGCACCGACACGGGGGGCAGGTCGGGGTCAACTCGTCGCTGCCGCTCTTGGAGGCCGTCGACCGCACTTGTGCACAGGCCCCGCTTCGAAGCGGATTCCGAGCTAGCTACGTGTAGAGGTAGTAGTAGGGCTTGTGGAAACCGTGGAAAACCTCGTCTGCGCAGGTCAGCCCGCGAATTTTACCCACAGGCGGGTTGGGGACGAAGAGTGGATAACCCTCGGTTCCTGTGGACGGGGCCCGGCTGTGCACAGGCCGTTCACAGGCAGGGGCCACTTAGCCACAGCTCCGTCCCCAGAGTTACCCGGGTTTCTGCACAGCCAATCCTGCCGCTCGATGTGACGGCTTTCACTCGACCCGGTGAAGGGGCGCGTTGCGTTGCCGAACAGTGGACAAACTTGTGGACAGGCTGTGTACAGAGCGGGGTTTTCTGTGGGTGAGTGGTCTTCCGCGGTGGACAGTGCTCGGCGCCGATCGAACCGGCCGACCGTGTCCACAGGTTGTGGGCAACGGCCGCCCACAAATCCACACCCTGATGAGCTGCGCAGACGCGAGTTGTCCCGACCGCGTCCACACCCGCCCGTGGGTAACTCACCGGTCCCCAGGGTGTGGACGGCCGAAAAGCCGCCGAGGTGTGGAGAAGTGCCTGGTCAAGGCCGGGAATCGAACAGAGCGCGGGGGCTCGGCTGTTCGGGTACGTGCCCGGGGTGGCCGGACGCGTGGCGGGGACCGGTGCAGAACCGGCTGCGGAGGGGCGCGCAGGACGCCGGGAGCGGTGTGGGACGTACGGAACGGCGGCGGGACCGCTAGCTGTTCTTGATGCGGTTGGTCAGCTCGGTGACCTGGTTGTAGATCGAGCGCCGCTCGGCCATCAGGGCCCGGATCTTGCGGTCCGCGTGCATGACGGTGGTGTGGTCCCGGTTGCCGAACTGCGCGCCGATCTTCGGCAGGGAGAGGTCCGTCAGCTCCCGGCACAGATACATGGCGATCTGGCGCGCGGTGACCAGCACGCGGCTGCGGGAGGAGCCGCACAGGTCCTCCACCGTCAGCCCGAAGTAGTCGGCGGTGGCGGCCATGATGGCGGCCGCGGTGATCTCCGGGGCCGCGTCCTCGCCGCCGGGGATGAGGTCCTTCAGCACGATCTCGGTGAGCCCGAGGTCCACCGGCTGCCGGTTGAGCGAGGCGAAGGCCGTCACCCGGATCAGGGCGCCCTCCAGCTCGCGGATGTTGCGGGAGATCCGGGAGGCGATGAACTCCAGCACCTCCGGCGGCGCGTTCAGCTGCTCCTGGACCGCCTTCTTGCGCAGAATCGCGATCCGGGTCTCCAGCTCCGGCGGCTGCACGTCGGTGATCAGGCCCCACTCGAAGCGGTTGCGGAGCCGGTCCTCCAGGGTGATCAGCTGCTTGGGCGGCCGGTCGCTGGAGAGCACGATCTGCTTGTTGGCGTTGTGCAGGGTGTTGAACGTATGGAAGAACTCCTCCTGCGTCGACTCCTTGCTCGCCAGGAACTGGACGTCGTCGACCAGGAGGATGTCCATGTCGCGGTAGCGCTTGCGGAACGTGTCCGCCTTGCCGTCGCGGATGGAGTTGATGAACTCGTTGGTGAACTCCTCGGAGCTCACGTACCGCACCCGGGTGCCGGGGTAGAGGCTGCGGGCGTAGTGGCCGATGGCGTGCAGCAGGTGCGTCTTGCCCAGGCCGGACTCGCCGTAGATGAACAGCGGGTTGTACGCCTTGGCCGGGGCCTCGGCGACGGCGACCGCGGCGGCGTGCGCGAAGCGGTTGGAGGCGCCGATGACGAAGGTGTCGAAGAGGTACTTCGGGTTCAGCCGCGCGGTCGGCTCGCCGGGTCCGGTGGCCGGGGCGGGCTGGGCGGCGAGCGGGCCGGGCGCACCGCTGGGCGCGGGCAGCTCGACGTTCCCCATGGCCTGCACCAGCGGAGGGATCGGGGCACCGGAGGGGCCGTGCCCGCCGGGATGGCCCGCCGGGTGGGCTCCCGTGTGCCCGCCGGGGTGGCTCCCGGGGTGCGCGTACCGGTCATGGGCGGGGCGCTGCCCGAGATGGTCGCGCGACCCGTAGAAATCCGTGCCGTCGGCCCCCGCCCCGGTGTCCGGCCGGGCGCCGGGCGGGCCCGGGTGGTGGTCGGCGCGGGGCCAGGCGGCCGGCGCCGGGCGCGGCTGGGCGTACTCGGGGTACGTGGGGGCGGCGGTGGGGAGGCGGTCGTCCCCGGGCGCCGGGCGGCTGTACGCGTCGTACGGCGGCTCGGGGAGCTGCCCGCCGTGGCTCTGGTGCGGCGGCTGGTGGGCCGGGTGGCTCTGGTGCGTGGGCTGCGCGGCGGTGTGGGGCAGCGGGAATTGCGGGGCGCCGGGGTGTGCGGCCTGCTCGTGCGCCGGCGGCTGCGGAGCCTGGGAGGGGTGGGGTACGTGCGGACCGTGCCCGCCCGACTCGGGGCCCGGCTGCGGCGGCGGGGCCTGCTGCGGCTGCTTCGGCTCCGGCTCGCCGGGGCTGACGGTGACGGCCAGCCCGATGGGCTGGCGGCAGGCGTGGCTCAGCGCCTCGGTGATCTTGGAGGCCAGGCGGCCCTCGAAGACACCCTTCGCGTACTCGTTGGGCACGGCCAGCACCGCGGTGCCGGCGACGAGGACGAGCGGCTGGCAGTCGCGCAGCCAGCGGTGGTCCTTGGCCTCGATGCCCTGGTCGTCCGCGAGCAGCCGCTCGAGCACGCGTGGCCAGACTGCAGCGAGATCGGCAGGCAGGTCGGCCACGGGGCACGCTCTTTCAGGTCACGGCAGGTCACGAAGGTGTGATCTCGGGACGGGTGGGATGGATCTGCGCAAGGGTCGGAAGTCCAGCCACGGTAGTCACGCCGAGCTGCCCCATTCAAGTCGCTGTCCACAGGCTGTGCACAGTGTCCGGTGGTGTGTCGGCCGCGCAGGGCGGGTTTGACCGGACGGCGGCTCCCCGCGTACCGTGTCGAGGTCGAGATGTCGACGGCTGCTGCCGCCTGCCTCCGATCAGTCTCAGGCCGCGACAGTGATCATGTCACGTGTCGGGCGATGACGAGCCGGCTCGAGGGCGCACGGTGGCAGCCGTTCGGCGCCTAACCACCCGTGACAACCCTCCTGGAGCCCCCGAGTGAGCAAGCGCACTTTCCAGCCGAACAACCGCAAGCGTGCCAAGACGCACGGCTTCCGGCTGCGTATGCGTACCCGCGCCGGCCGTGCCATCATCACGGCCCGTCGCACCAAGGGCCGCGCACGCCTGTCCGCCTGACCCCTTGGTGTGCTCGTGCTGCCCGCTGAGCACCGGCTGCGGCGGCGCGAGGACTTCGCCCGAGCGGTACGCCGCGGACGACGGGCCGGCCGCCCGCTACTCGTCGTCCATCTGAACAGCGGCGGAGACCCGCATGCCGCCGGGGAGGACGCCTCCCCGACGCGTGCGGGTTTCGTCGTCAGCAGGGCCGTCGGACCGGCGGTCGCGCGCAACCTCGTCAAGCGTCGCCTGCGTCATCTCCTACGGGATCGGTTGGATCTGCTGCCCGCAGGTAGCCTGGTGGTCGTACGGGCGCTGCCTGGCGCCGCGGAGGCCGGCTACGACCGGCTGCGCGATGACCTGGACGCAGCGCTGGGGCGGTTGCTGGGAAGGGCGCCGCGATGAAGTATCCGTTGCTTTGGTTGATCAAGCTGTACCAGTGGACCATCAGCCCGCTGCTGGGGCCGGTCTGCAAGTACTACCCGTCGTGTTCGCACTACGGCTATGAGGCGATCCGGCTGCACGGAGCGGTCAAAGGCACAGGCCTGACCGCCTGGCGCATCCTGCGCTGCAATCCGTGGTCGCTCGGCGGGGTCGATCACGTTCCGCCCCGCAAGCATCCGGTCTGGCACCAGCGGCTGCGCAGCCGCCTGGGCAAGACGCAGCCCAAGGCCCAAGGAGCCTGATTCGTGGACACGGTCCTCAAACCTCTCTATATCGCCGTTTCCTGGATCATCGTCCAGTTCCACTCGCTGTTCAGCCTCGTCTTCGACGAGGCCAGCGGCTGGGCGTGGGGGCTGTCCATCGTGGCGCTGGTGGTCGTGATCCGTATCGCGCTGATCCCGCTGTTCGTGAAGCAGATCAAGGCGACGCGGAACATGCAGGTCCTGCAGCCGAAGATGAAGGCGATCCAGGAGCGCTACAAGAACGACAAGCAGCGCCAGTCCGAGGAGATGATGAAGCTGTACCGGGAGACGGGTACCAACCCGCTCTCGAGCTGTCTTCCGATCCTCGCCCAGTCGCCCTTCTTCCTGGCGCTCTTCCAGGTGCTGAACAAGATCGCCGGTAACAACGAGGTCGGCGTCCTCAACGCCACGCAGGTCGAGCAGGCCCGTGAGGCCCACGTCTTCGGTGCGCCGATCGCCGCGAAGTTCATGGACAGCGCGAGCAAGGTGGAGAGCCTCGGCGCCACGCTCGCCGACGTCCGGGTCGTCACCGTCATCATGATCGTGCTGATGTCGGGGTCGCAGTTCTACACGCAGCGCCAGCTCATGACGAAGAACGTCGACCTGACGGTCAAGACGCCGTTCATGCAGCAGCAGAAGATGCTGATGTACATCTTCCCGATCATGTTCGCCGTCTTCGGCATCAACTTCCCGGTCGGCGTCCTGATCTACTGGCTGACGACCAACGTGTGGTCCATGGGCCAGCAGATGTACGTGATCAAGCGGAACCCCACCCCGGGCAGCAAGTCCTACGCGCACCTGCTGGAGCGCATGCAGAAGCACGTCATCGACCACGGCGGCGTGCGCGGCCGCCGCGACCGCTACGTCGTCAAGCAGATGGTCGCCAAGGGCAAGGACCGCAACGAGGACGAGCGGAAGTTCGTCTCCGGCCTGGCCAAGCACGACCTGCTGCCCCAGGCGGACGGCACCGTGATCAAGAGCGAGACGCCGCTGGCGGACGCCAAGCCCGGCGGCGGCGACCCCGGCCGGCGGCAGCAGCCGAAGCGGCAGTCGAAGTCCCAGCGCCGCAGCCACGCCTCCTCCGGCGGCTCCGGCCAGCAGCCGGAGGACGAGGACGGCGCCGCGGAGCCCGAGGACAAGAAGCCCGCGTCGAGCGCCGCGAAGAAGAAGGCGGGCGGCTCATCCGGCCGCGGCGGTGCGGGCGGGAACGCCCGTAACGCGAAGTCCGGTCAGCGCAAGGGGCCGCAGCGGCCCAAGCACCCGTCGAAGAAGTAAGAAGGAGTCCCCACGTGACGGACACCGCGTCCGCGACCGGCGAAGCCGGTTCGGAGATCGAGGCCCAGGCCGAGCAGACCGAGGCCTCGGCCGAGGACATCCTGACGCGCCTGGAGCAGGAAGGCGAGATCGCCGCCGACTACCTGGAGGAGCTGCTCGACATCGCAGACCTCGACGGCGACATCGACATGGACGTCGAGGGCGGCCGGGCCTCGGTATCGATCATCGGTGAAGGCTCGTCGGACCGTCATCTGCAGAAGCTGGTGGGGCGCGAAGGCGAGGTGCTGGAGGCGCTCCAGGAGCTGACCCGGCTGGCCGTACACCGGGAGACGGGCGACCGCAGCCGGCTGATGCTGGACATCGCGGGGTTCCGGGCGCGCAAGCGCGAGGAGCTGACCGAGCTGGGCACGGAGGCCGTGGAGCGGGTCAAGGAGAGCGGCGAGCCGGAGAAGCTGCGGCCGATGTCCCCGTTCGAGCGCAAGGTGGTGCACGACGCGGTGAAGGCCGCGGGGCTGCGCAGCGAGTCGGAGGGCGAGGAGCCCGAGCGGCGCGTGGTCGTGCTCCCGGCCTGACCGGAACACTGCTGCCTCACCCCTGGGCCGGTTGACCCGACCGGCCCAGACTGCTCCCCTGTCACCTGCCGTCGCCCCGCCCGTGCTCCAGCGAGAGGACGTCCCCGTGTCCGAAGTTGCGGATCTGCCGCCGGTGCCGGAAGCCGCCGGCAAGGTCTTCGGCGGTGCCCTTCCGGACGCGGTGCGCTACGCCGAGCTGCTGGCCGACACGGCGGTGACCCGCGGGCTGATCGGCCCGCGGGAGGTACCCCGGCTGTGGGAGCGGCATCTGCTGAACTGCGCGGTGCTCGCCGAAGTGGTGCCCGACGGCGTCGCGGTCTGTGACGTCGGCTCGGGTGCCGGGCTGCCGGGTATCCCGCTGGCCCTCGTCCGCCCCGACCTGCGGATCACGCTGCTGGAGCCGCTGCTGCGGCGGACCCGGTTTCTGCAGGAGGTCACCGAGCTGCTGGGGCTGGAGCAGCAGGTGACCGTCGTCCGCGGCCGGGCCGAGGAGGTCCTCGGCACGCTGGAGCCCGTCCATGTGGTCACCGCGCGGGCGGTCGCCCCGCTGGACCGGCTCGCCGGCTGGGGCGTCCCCCTGCTGCGCCCGTACGGCGAGATGCTGGCGCTCAAGGGCGAGAGCGCCGAGGAAGAACTGCGTGCCTCGAAGGCCGCGCTGCACAAGCTCGGCGTCACGGAGACCGAGATCGTCCAGGTCGGAGCCGATGTGGTGGACCCGCCGGCGACCGTCGTACGGGCCGTGGTGGGCGAGAGTCCCGGAGGCGTGCGCTTCGCCGCCAAGCGGGCCCGCGCCGCTCGTAAGGGCGGTCGCGGCGGGCACGGCCGACGCCGCTAGTCTGCTCGTATCCGAAAGAGGGCCGATCGGTCCATTAAAGCCGCCTACCGTACGTACACCGGAGTGTCGCTGCGGTGGGGCCCGCGGGGCTGTGCATCGTGTTTCACGTGAAACATCGTTCGTTGCTCCCCGGGATCCTCAGCCGAGGACGCGGTGCCGTAGAGGCCCGCGAGTCAGCTGTGGATAAGGAATCATCCACAGGAGAACGGGCCTCGCTGGTTCGCGACCCCGAAAGCATGGCAGGCTCTGTGCAGTGCGAGTCTGAAGTCGAGGAGAGTGAATCCTTGCGGTCCGACGCCAATGTCGCGGGGCCGATGGCCGATCCGGTCCCCGGTCCCCGCTCCGAATCGGCGGATGTTTCACGTGAAACACCGCCTCCGATGGACGACACTCCGATCGGCCGTGCCGCTCAACTCGCCGTAGAGGCGCTCGGGCGGGCCGGTCAGGGTCTGCCGCGCCCTGAGCAGACCCGTGTGATGGTCGTCGCCAACCAGAAGGGCGGGGTCGGCAAGACCACCACCACGGTCAACCTGGCGGCCTCACTGGCCCTGCACGGGGGCCGGGTGTTGGTCATCGACCTCGACCCGCAGGGCAATGCCTCGACCGCACTGGGCGTCGACCACCACGCGGAGGTGCCGTCGGTCTACGACGTGCTGGTGGAGGCCAAGCCGCTGGCCGAGGTGGTGCAGCCGGTTCCCGATGTCGAGGGGCTGTTCTGTGCGCCGGCGACGATCGATCTCGCGGGTGCGGAGATCGAGTTGGTCTCGCTGGTGGCGCGGGAGAGCCGGCTGAAGCGGGCGATCGACGCCTACGAGCAGCCGTTGGACTACATCTTCATCGACTGCCCGCCCTCGCTCGGCCTGTTGACCGTCAACGCCATGGTCGCGGGCAACGAGGTCCTCATCCCGATCCAGTGTGAGTACTACGCGCTGGAAGGGCTGGGCCAACTGCTCCACAACGTCGACCTGGTGCGCGGGCATCTCAACCCCCGGCTCCATGTGTCGACGATCCTCCTCACGATGTACGACGGGAGGACGCGCCTGGCCTCCCAGGTGGCGGAAGAGGTCCGCAGCCACTTCGGCAACGAGGTTCTGAGGACCAGCATCCCGCGCTCGGTGCGCATCTCCGAGGCACCGAGCTACGGACAGACGGTCCTCACCTACGATCCGGGGTCCAGCGGCTCGCTCTCCTACCTGGAGGCGGCCCGCGAGATGGCTCTGCGCGGTATGCCCAGACAGGGCGAAGCTCATCACGAGCGGCACGACGGAGGGGCTCAGTGACGGAACGACGCAGAGGGCTGGGCCGCGGGCTGGGGGCGCTGATTCCCGCCGCTCCCACTCCCGCCGATGACTCCGGACCACTGGTCGGCGGCGCCACCATGTCGCCGGGAGCGGTACCGGTCATAGTGTCGGAGCGGACGCCGCCGCCTGAGGCACAGGGGTACGAGGAGCAGGCACCGCCGGAGCACGCCTACGAGGCGCCGCCGGTCGTCGAGGGTGCCGCGGAGAGCGGCGAAGTGGCCGGTGCGCACTTCGCCGAGGTTCCGCTGGACGCCATCACGCCGAACCCGCGGCAGCCTCGCGAGGTGTTCGACGAGGACTCCCTCGCCGAACTGGTCACCTCCATCCAGGAGGTCGGGCTCCTCCAGCCGGTCGTCGTCCGCCGGCTGGGCTCCGACCGGTATGAGCTGGTCATGGGTGAGCGCCGCTGGCGTGCCTGCCGCGAGGCGGGCATGGAGCGGATTCCCGCGATCGTCCGAGCCACGGACGACGAGAAGCTCCTCCTGGACGCGCTGCTTGAGAACCTGCATCGAGCGCAGCTCAACCCGCTGGAAGAGGCCGCCGCCTACGATCAGTTGCTGCGGGACTTCGAGTGCACGCATGACCAGCTCGCCGACCGGATCGGCCGCTCCCGTCCGCAGGTCTCCAACACCCTGCGGCTGCTGCGGCTCTCGCCGCCCGTGCAGCGGCGGGTGGCGGCCGGGGTGATCTCGGCAGGCCATGCGCGGGCGCTGCTGTCCGTGGAGGACGCGAGCGAGCAGGACCGGCTGGCGCATCGCATCGTGGCCGAAGGGCTGTCGGTGCGGGCCGTCGAGGAGATCGTGACCCTGATGGCGTCGGAGCCCACGACCGGGCGCCGGCCGAAGGCGCCGCGAGCCGGCAACCGGATGTCCCCGGCGCTGACCGATCTGGCGTCCCGGCTCTCCGACCGTTTCGAGACCCGGGTGAAGGTCGACCTCGGGCAGAAGAAGGGGAAGATCGTCGTCGAGTTCGCCTCGATAGAGGATCTGGAGCGCATCCTCGGGTCGATGGCGCCCGGCGAGGGCAGGGTGCTGGAGAAGAAGCTGAGCGAGGAGGACGCCGACGAGGACGAGTGACCTCTCCCCTCCTCGAACCCACGAGACAGGCCGCGGATGGAATCCGCGGCCTGTTTTGTCGTCTCCGGATACGATGCATACGGGTATCGAGGGGGATGCCGGTGAAGGAGAGGATCGGGCTGCATGGGGCGAAGGCTCGTACCGCTCACCCTGGACAATCTCCGGGACGTTCCCAGACGTTGTCGCTCGTGCGTCTTCTGGGAGCTGGATCCCGTCAGCGGTGAGGCCGCCGTCAAGTCCGGGCATCCGGAGCGGGAGAAGGAAGCCTGGATCTCCTCCGTCCTGCTGGAATGGGGCTCCTGCGGCCGCGTCCTCTACATCGACGACGTGCCGGCCGGGTTCGTGATGTACGCCCCGCCCGCCTACGTGCCCCGCTCCCTCGCCTTTCCGACGAGCCCGGTGTCCGCGGACGCCGTCCAGCTCATGACCGCGTGGCTCAACCCGGGGTATCAGGGGCAAGGGCTGGGCCGGACCCTCGTCCAGACCGTCGCGAAGGATCTGCTGCGCCGGAGCGTCAAAGCCGTCGAGGCGTTCGGAGACGCGGCCTGGAAGGAACCGGCGTGCGTGCTGCCGGCGGACCATCTGGTGGCGGTCGGCTTCAAGACCGTACGGCCCCACCACCGCTATCCCCGGATGCGGCTGGAGCTGCGCTCTGCGATCTCCTGGAAGGAAGACGTGGAGCTGGCGCTCGACAAGCTGCTCGGTGCCGCACGCAAGGATCCGGTGCTGCGGCCGCTCTGACATCCGCTCCGGCACGACGAAGGGCCCGTCCCCCGCGGGGACGGGCCCTTCGTCTGTCCGTGTCTGCGTTTCACGCGCCACGTAGATGTTTCACGTGAAACGAGGACCGCTTCGTCAGCCGATGAACTCGTTGAGGTCGCGCTCCAGGGCAGCCTTCGGCTTGGCACCGACGATGGTCTTCACGACCTCGCCACCCTGGTAGACGTTCATCGTCGGGATCGACATGATGCCGTACTTCGCGGCCGTGGCCGGGTTCTCGTCGATGTTGAGCTTGACGATGGTGATCTTCTCGGGGTTCTCCGCGGCGATGGCCTCCAGCGACGGAGCGATCTGGCGGCACGGACCGCACCAGGCAGCCCAGAAGTCGACCAGTACGGGCTTGTCGCTCTTGAGGACCTTCTCCTCGAAGTCCGCATCGGTTGCGGTCACCGTGGCACCGGCCATGGCGTACTCCTTACGTCGTTGTGCGTTGATGGCTGCTCGGTCTCAGACGGCGTCTGCGACCTTCTCCGGCTCCGCCGACTTCTCCTTGTCGGCGATCGCGGCGAGGTAGCGCTCGGCGTCCAGCGCCGAAGAGCAACCTGTCCCGGCGGCGGTGATCGCCTGGCGGTAGGTGTGGTCGACGACGTCGCCCGAGGCGAAGACCCCGGTGAGGTTGGTGCGGGTGGAGGGGGCGTCGACCGTGAGGTAGCCCTCCCCGTCGAGCTCCAACTGTCCCTTGAACAGCTCCGTGCGGGGGTCGTGCCCGATGGCGATGAACAGACCCGTGACCGCGATCTCGGACTCCTCGCCGGTCTGGGTGTTCCTGAGGGTCAGTCCGGAGAGCTTGTCGCCGCCGTGGATGGCGGAGACCTCGCTGTCCCAGATGAACGAGATCTTCGGGTCCGCGAAGGCCCGCTCCTGCATTGCCTTGCTGGCGCGCAGGCTGTCCCGGCGGTGGACGACCGTGACGCTCCTGGCGAAGCGGGAGAGGAACGTGGCCTCCTCCATAGCGGTGTCGCCCCCGCCGACGACCACGATGTCCTGCTCGCGGAAGAAGAAACCGTCACAGGTGGCACACCACGAGATGCCCCGGCCGGACAGCTCGTCCTCCCGGGGCAGCCCCAGCTTGCGGTGCTGCGACCCGGTGGAGATGATCACGGTCCGCGCGCGGTGCACCGTGCCGGCGGTGTCGGTGACGGTCTTGATATCGCCGGTGAGGTCCACGGACACCACGTCGTCGGGGACGAGCTCGGCGCCGAAGCGCTCGGCCTGTGCCCGCATGTTGTCCATGAGGTCCGGGCCCATGATCCCCTCGCGGAACCCCGGGAAGTTCTCCACGTCCGTGGTGTTCATAAGCGCGCCACCCGCGGTGACGGCGCCTTCGAAGACCAGCGGCTGCAGCGCGGCGCGGGCGGTGTACAGCGCGGCGGTATAGCCCGCCGGCCCCGAGCCGATGATGATCACGTTGCGAACGTCGCTCACGGACTCTTCCTTGTCTACGACCGGCTGCCTGAAGGGGCGGGGGACCTTGCGTCCTGTCCCTCTCACCCACCCAACGGATCCTACGGGCCGGACATTCCCGTGGGTGGATGGGCGCGGCTCAGGGTCGCTGGAAGGTGTCGTGGTGCAGAATCTCGCCCGGCTGCTCCGGGGAGGATGTGCAGGAAGAATTCACCACGTAGGCGTCCACTCGCTGCGAGTCGCCGGTGTGCGGCAGCACGACGATGTAGACGGGAGTTCCCTCGTACGTGTCGGTCTCGGCCGCGAGCGGTGTATCGGCGCGGTTGACGGCGGCCCGGACGCACTGAGGCACCTGGGGAGCGTCCCCCTCGGCGATGAACGGATCGTCGCCGCTGTCGGACGGGCCCTCGCCGGCGCCCCCGCCCTCGCGTCGGTCGGGCTGCTGCAGCATGCCGAGAACCCGGGACTCCAGCGAGCCGGGGCTCAGCGCTCCCTGGCTGCCATCGCTCGGCGCGGCCTTCGGGGCGTTCCCCTGGGACTGCTCCTGGTTGGCCGTCATGTCGACGCTGCCCTCGTCGCTGCCGCTCTGCGGGAGCTGAACGAGGACGACGGTCAGCGCGACGAGCGCGGCCGCCCCGGCGGCGCCGAGGAGGGCGCGCGGCCAGCGCCGGGCGCGGCGGCCGGGGCCGGTGGCGTCCGCGCGGTGTGCGGCGGGCCGGCGGTGGGAGCGGCCGGACCGTGTTTCACGTGAAACGGCCTCGCGGGGCGCGGGCACATGGACCTCCGGCGACGCGGTTTCACGTGAAACATCGACGGCCGACACATCGGCGTCGTAGCGCGCCTCGGCGGCCAGCGCGGCGTCGATACGCCCCGCGATCTCGGCCGGCATCGGGCCGGGCTCCGGCAGGCTGCCGAGGAGCCCGCGTACGCCGTCGAGGGCCTCTTGGATCTCACGGCAGGTGGCGCACTCGTCGAGATGGTGGTGGAGCTGCTGCGAGCGGGCGGGGGAGGCCAGACCCTCCGCGAGGTCGGCCAGTTCCTCGACCTCCGGGTGCCCGTCGTCGGCGCCGGAGGGCTGCGAGGGCAGCGTCATTCCTTCTCACCTCCACCCTTCGCCGCGCGTACGTCGCTCTGCTCTGCCGTCTGTGGGACGGATGTCCCCTGCGCCGGGTTCCGTCCACCCGTCCCGGAGCCGGCTGCGGACAGCCGCAGATGACGTACGAGAGGAAGGAGACGGGCACGGCCACGAGCGCAGCGGCTCTTCACGGTACCCGCGGGAACGCCGAGGATGTCGGCCGCCTCGGCGACGGGATAGCCCGCCATGTCCACGAGCACGAGGGCGGCCCGCTGTTCCATGGGCAGGGTCGCCAGCGCCTGGCGTAGCTCACGGCCGGTGTCCTCCCGCTCCGCGGGCGCCTCGGCGGACTCCTCAGGCTCCAGCAACTGCTCGAAGTGCTCGGTGTCCCCGACGGGTGCCGCGCGGCGGCTGGCGGCCTTACGGGCCCGGTCCAGACAGGCGTTCACGGTGATGCGGTGCAGCCACGTGGTGACGGCGGACTGGCCGCGGAAGGTGTGCGCCGCGCGGAACGCCGACAGCAGTGCGTCCTGCACCGCGTCCGCGGCCTCCTCGCGGTCGCCGAGGGTGCGGAGCGCCACGGCCCACAGCCGGTCCCGGTGCCGTCGGACGATCTCGGCGAAGGCGTACGGGTCCTCACCGGAGACATGGCGGGCGAGGAGTGTGCGGTCGTCGACGTCGCCGCCGCTGGCGTTCTCCAACGCCGACCCCTCCCCCCGGTCGAGTACTGTCGCTCAACTCCGAATCTGGATGTCGGAGATCTTGCCACGGAAGTTGCCCTCGTTCGACGGCGGAATCTCCGTGAGCCACAGCAGAACGTACTGGGTGACGACCGGCTTGGTGGGCTTGAGCGTGAGATTGGTGCCGCCCGCGGCGTCGAACTCCTCGAAGCCGGAGAGGTCCGTCGGCATCGACTGCGCGTCCTGCGGGGTGGCCATGGCCGTCAGTTTGGTGTCGCCGATGAGGGACACCTTCACGCTGCCGACGCGCTGGGGCTCACCGAGATCCAGGACCAGGCCCACGCCCTCCTTGAGGTTCCCGAAGACCGCGCTGGTGTACCACTTGGTCTCCCAGTAGCTCGACGGGTCGGAGTCGTAGGCTGCGGAGACGCTGCTCGGGGACTCGCTGCCGGTGCCGTACGGGTCGAAGTCCCGGGCGCTCTCGATCTCCACCGGCTTGCCGCCCTCGCGGCCGCCGCCGGAGCCCCCGCCCCCGCCGGGCTGGGCCGCGGAGTTCCCGGTGTCGCCGCTCCGCCCGTCGTGGTTGATGAGGGCGTCGGCGAGCTGCCAACTGCCGAGGGCGAGCGCGACGATCAGCAGCACGGACACGCACCACTTCACCGCCTTCCCGGTGCGCCCCGGCAGCGTGGGCGGGGCGGGCGGCGGCACGGCGGTGGCGGGACGCGCGGCGGGCCCGCCGGGGCGGGCACCGCTCTGTGCGTAGCCCTGCTGGTACGTCGTCTGCTGGTACGGCGCGGGCCGCGGGTACTGCGGCTCCGGGGGACGGATGCGCGGCAGCTCGGCGCACGCGGCGCTCAGCTCCGCGGACGTCGTACACGGCCGCGGATGCGCCGCGGTGCCGGGGGAGCCGGCCGCGAGCGCGCGCATGGCCAGCTCCGACAGCCCGCGGTGCACCCCCGCGCGCACCTTCTCCGGCGCGATGAGGCCGACGTGCTTGGGCAGCCCGGCCAGCCCGTAGGCGTCCCCCTCGTACGGCCAACGGCCCGTCAGCGCGGCGTACAGCAGCGCGCCGACGGCCTCGGTGTCGGTGCGCTGCGGGTCGTCCGCCTCGGTGCCGTGCAGCGCCGCGTGGACGGACAGCCCGCGGATGCGCCACTGCCCGCTGCCGGTCCGCAGCACGGCGGACGGCGTCAGCCTCAGGTGCGCGAGATCCTTGCGATGGGCGGCGGCCAGCGCCTGGGAGACCTGCGTGACGAGTTCGTACGCCTCGTGCGGCTCTATCGGCGCGCCACCGGCGAGCAGCGTGGACAACTCGGTTGCGTCGGGGAGCCATTCGTGGACCACGTAGACGACGTTGTCCTCCTCGACGGCGTCGAGGACCTGGACGAAGCGCGGGTCGCCGATGAGGGCCGCGGCGCGGGCGGCGTCGAGGACCGCCTCGGCGTGGTCGTGCCCGGCGGCCAGGACATGGACGCCGACGGCGCGGCGGAGCTTCTCGTCGACCGCGCGCCAACTGCTGAAGCCGTCGAGCCGGGTGACGCACTCCTCCAGCCGGTAGCGGTCGGCCAGTTTGTGGCCGCTGTGCATGTCGGCGACGGGAACCCCGGCCCGGGGCGGTGCCTCGGGCGCCGGTGGCTCCGCGGACGGGGCGTCCGCGGCGGGAGGCTCCCCGGCGGCCGGCTGCGGCTCTCCGGCTTCCGTGTCGGTGGCTTCCGCGGCGCCGGGGGCTGCCGCGGCAGGAGCCCCGGCAGCGGACGTCTCCGCAGCGCCCGTTGGATCTTCCGTGTCCGCCGCGTCCGTCGTGTCGGCCGCATCCCTGCGGTCGGCCGCCGAGTCGTCGACGGCTGCCGTGCTCCGTTCCGCCACCGCCGTTCCTGCCTCCCCAACTCTCGTGTCTTACAGCCGCGCCATGACAATTGTGCCCACAGCCTCACGTCATCCACGACACACGGCGATGACGGAAGGTTGTGCCCCCGGTTACCGGCCGAGGCGGCCGCGGACCATCCCCATCATCGCGTTCAGCTCCTGGATCCGCATCCGCCGGGCCGCGACGACGAAGATCGCGCCGAGGGCGAGCGAGCCGGCGAGGAGCGCGGCGAGGGACCCCGTGACGCCCTCGCCGAGCTTGTCGGTCACGGCCCACGCCGCCGCGCCGCCGGCGAGCGCCGCCGGGATGCTGGCGCCGATGAGGCGGGCGTACGTGCGGACGACGTGGGCGCCGTCCAGGTCGTTGGTCCCCATCCGCTGCTTCAGCCGCCGCCAGGCGACGCCGACGCCGACCGTGTACGCGACGCCGTAGCAGGCGGCCATGCCGATGACCGCGTGCCGGTCGGGCAGCAGGACGAAGGAGATCACCGAGCCGGTCGCGAAGACCGCGGCGACGATCAGCGTGTTGTAGAAGGGCGTGCGGGTGTCCTCGTAGGCATAGAAGCCGCGCAGGACGACGTACTGCACGGAGAAGGGGATCAGCCCGAGGCCGAAGGCCATCAGGACGTACCCGATCGAGGTGGCGGCGTCGCTGCCGACGGCGGCGAACAGCAGGGTGCACATCGGGATGCCGAGCGCGACGAGCGCGAAGGCGATCGGCACGATGGCGACGGCCGAGGTCCGCAGGCCGTGCGAGATGTCGTCGCGCACCGCGTGGGGGTCGCCGTCGGAGGCGGCCCGGGAGATGCGCGGCAGCATCGCGGCCATCACCGACACCGTGATGATCGCCTGCGGCATCTGCCAGATCAGCAGCGCGTTCTGGAAGGCCATGATGCCGGTGCCCTTGTGGCCCACCTCGGCGGCGGACTCGCCGGCCCAGGTGGCGAGCTGCGTGACGACGAGCATGCCGGCCTGGTTGGCGAGGACGAAGAGGAACGTCCACTTGGCGAGCTTGGCCGCCTTGCCGAGGCCGTGGCCCTTCCAGTCGAAGCGCGGCCGGATCTTGAAGCCCGTCTGCCGCAGGTACGGGATCATCGCCAGCGACTGCACCACGAGGCCCAGGAGCGTGCCCACGCCGAGGAGCCGTACGCCCTCCGCCGGGATGGTGGTCTCGTCCATCGCCGAGGAGTCGGAGGTGCCGTAGACCCAGAGGAAGAGGCCGAAGGTGGCGATGATGACGATGTTGTTGAGGACCGGGGTCCACATCATCGGGCCGAAGCTGCCGCGCGCGTTGAGGATCTGCCCCATCACCACGTGGATGCCCATGAAGAAGATGGTGGGCAGGCAGTACTGCGCGAAGGTGATCGCGACCTCGTTGGAGTGCGGGTTGTCGGCGATCTTCACCGACATCGCGCGGATGAGCAGCGGGGCGGCGAACACGGCGACGAGCACCATCCCGCCGAGGATGACCGAGACGAGGGTCAGCAGCCTGTTGGCGTAGGCGATGCCGCCGTCGGGGTCGTTCTTCATCGCGCGCACGAGCTGCGGGACGAAGACGGAGTTGAGGCCGCCGCCGATGGTGAGGATGTAGATCATCGTCGGCAGCGTGTACGCGACGGTATAGGTGTCGCCGAGGACCGCGACGCCGAGGGCCGCGGAGATCACCAGCGTGCGCAGGAACCCCGTGATGCGCGAGACGAGCGTCCCGGCGGCCATGACGGCGCTGGAGCGCGCCAGGCTCGCGACCCGGCCGCCACGGCGCTGCGGCGGTACGGGCGCGGGCGCCGCGGGCTGCGGCTGGAGGCCCATCGCCGGCGGCTGCGGGGCGCGCTGGTCGCGGAAGAGGTGGGCGAAGGCGTCCGGCTCCGGCTGCGCCGGCCGGCCGGCCCCGGTGACGAGGTCGTCGACGCCGACGAACTGCGTGGTCTGGTCGCCGTAGTGCAGATGCCGGGTGGGGCCGTCGGGCTCGGGCGCGGGCGGGTCGGCCCACTGGCGGGGGTCCGGGCGGTAGTGCGGCGAGGGCGGCTGCTGGTACGGCGGCTGAGCGGCGGGCTGGCTGCCCGCGGGCGGCGGGGGGTGCGCGGCGTGGTCGTAGAGCGCGTCGCCGAGGGGGTCGGCGCGCTGCTGGTACGGGTCGGGCGCGTAGGCGTCCTGGAGGTACGGGTCCTGGGGGTAGGGGGCCGCTTGGGCGGCGGCTGCCTGGCCGTACGGGTCCCGGGGGTCGGCGTGCGGGTGCTGCGGCTGCCCGCCCTGGGGGTGGTGCGGCTGCTGCGGGTAGTGCGGGTCCCGGGGGTCGCTCTGCTGGTACGGGGAGCGGGGGTCGTGCGGCTGCTGCGGTGCGGGGGCCTGGGGGTCACCGGCATACGGGTCGGCGGCCTGGCCGTACGGGTCCTGACCCTGCCGGCCGTACGGGTCGGGCGCGTACGGGCCCCCGTGCTGCTGCCCCTGGTGCGCGGAGGGCGCGTGCTGGCCGTACTGACCGGGGTGGCCCTGCTGGGGGTGCCCGCCGTGCTGCGGCGGCTGCGGCTGCCCGTAGGGAGGCGGCTGACCGTGCTGACCGGGCTGCGCGTACGGGTCCTGGGCCGGGGGCGCGTGCTGCGCGTAGGGGTCGGGCGCGGCGGGGTGCGCGTAGTGGCCCGGGCCGCTCTGCGCGTACGGGTCGGCGGCGGGCGGGGCGTAGTGCTCCTGGGGGTACGGCGCGTACGGGTCCTGGGCGGGCTGTGCGTACGGGTCGGGCGCGTACGGATCGGCGTTCTGCTGGTCGGCCGGGGGCTGCGGGTGGGCATGCGGAGGCGACCCGGCGGGCGGCAGGTTCGCGGGATCGCCGGTGCCCTGACTGCGGTCACCGTCGTACGGCGCGTTCATCGACACCCCACAAGGGTCATGGCCGGCCTGGAAACGGCCTGATCGCTCTCACCGCTCCACTCTCTCACTGGCACCCGACCGGGCACCGCTTTCCGTGTCGGTGTCGTCGGTGTGATCGCCCCCGGTGAGGTGCGGTCCGTGTGCCTCCTTGTCGGCTTCCCCGGTATCGCCGTCGCTACCGGGATCAGCCGAGTCCTCCGGGCTCCCGGCACCGCCGGTCCCGTCGCCCCCGTCCCCGTTTCCGTCCTCTTCCCCGTTCCCGTCCGCTCCTTCGCCATCCTCGGCCGCCCGGGCGGCGCGCTTGCGCTGCGAGTACATGCGAACCCCGGCGAGGACGAGCAGCAGAATCCCGGCGCCGATGACGAGCAGCACCGTGGAGGTGATGGACGTCACGTCCACCTGGAAGGTCTTCGACTCGCCGAAGCGCTTGCCGTCCGCGGTGTAGAGCTGGGCCGTGATGGTCACCGGGCCGCTGGCCCGCGCGGACGCCTCGAACTTCACCGAGGTGCTGTGGCCGCCCGCCACCTCGATGGACTGCCGGTCCTCCTCGATCCGCAGCCGGCTGGGCACGTCCGACGTCAGCCGCAGCTCCAGCCCGCGGACGTTCTGCACCAGGTTGTTCTGCACCGTCACCGGGATCGTGCCGCTGTTGCCGGACAGGGTGAGGTCCGACTTGTCGATGAGCTGCACCTGCGAGGTGATGTCCTCCAGGTAGCCCTGCACCTCCCGCCGGAACGCCTCCGCCTCCGTCTTGCGCCCGCGCCACTGCGTGGACATCTCGCGCAGCAGCGCGTTGCCGAAGGGCACGGTGACCCGGAGGCTGTTGTCGAGGATCTCGGAGAAGTTGTCGAGGTGGTGCCGGGTGTCCAGGATCCGCTCGAAGGCCTCGCGGGGGATCTCCTGCTTCCGCAGCTTCTTCGGGTACGCACCGGTGGAGGGCACCACGCGGTTGGCGCCCGGGTCCGCCGGCTCCACCGCGGCGCTGCTGAGGTTCAGCGGCGTCATCCACGTGTTGGTGTCGAGGTCGCCGAGCGCCTCCGCCATCGCCTGCACCTGGCCGAGCGTGGGGGTGCGCTGCGGGGCGACCACGATGCTGCGCTGCAGATTCGGCTGCTGCAGCGTCGTCACGAGGGTCTGGGCCAGGAACTCCTGGATGGCCAGGGAGTACGTCTCCGCCCGGCTCATGTCCCCCTCGAAGGCCCGGGAGAGCTGTGCGTCGGCCACCAGCACCGTCCTGCCGCCGCCGATGGGGCGGGCCGCGGTCGGCGTGTACGACAGGCCGCTCTCGGTCATGCTGTCGCTGCGCGAGAGGATCCACTGCGCCCCGGCCGCGCCCGCGACGCCGACGATCCGCTTGTCGATCGCGCCCTCGGCGGGCCAGGCGAGGTCGGTCTCCGGCTCCAGGTGCAGGACCGACTCCACGGTCTTACGGGCCAGGGTGGTGGCGTCGCCGAGCTGGTCGAGCGTGCCGGGGACCTTGCGGCCGCGGTGGGCGACGGAGGCGAGGTCGGGGTCGCCGAAGGGCAGCGCGACGACCTCGCGGCCCTTCACGGCGTTCTGCAGGTCGGCCAGCCACTGCCGGGCGGTGGCCTGGCCCTTGCCGGGGACGGTCCTGCCGTCCTCGCCCACCACGTTGTACGCCTCCGTCATCGCGGACGCCGTGGCGAGCAGGTCCGGGTCGAGGACCCAGGTCACGGGCAGCTCCTCGCCGAGCGCGACCATCTGCTGCAGCCGGCCGCCGGGCTCCATCTGCTCCAGCAGGCGGTCGCTGGCGAGCACGGGGGTCTGCTGCTCGTCCGCCTCGGTGCGCGCGGTGAGCTGGGGGGTGGCGATGACGGGCCAGACGAAGGTGAGCCGGGTCTTGGTCGACAGGTCGTCGGGCTGCCAGGGCAGGAAGGTGTGCTCGATGCCGAGCACCTGCTCGTAGCCGGCGTCGGCGGAGGTGCCGCTGAGGGAGACCGCGAGCTGGTAGACGCCGGGCGCGTCCAGCGGCAGCCGGTTCACGGGGATCGTCAGGCTGAAGTCGCGGCTCATGCCGGGGGCCAGGCTCTTCAGCTCCTCGGTGCCGGGGCCGTCGATCTCGGTCCCGTCGTACTCCGAGATCCAGCCCGTGCGCTCGGTGGCCTGGGTGACCTCGCTGCGGCTCGTCAGCGGGCCGCTGAGGCGCAGGGAGACATGCGGGTCGGTGATCTTGGCGTCGGTCCTGTTGGTGACCTTGCCGGAGACCGTGAGGTTGTCGCCGCCGGAGGGGACGGAGGGATTCAGATAGTCCACGGACACGTTCACCGAGCGGGACCCGGACGGCTGCGCGTGGGCCTTGCCGGCCGTCGGCACCTGCACGAGTGCGGCCGGCAGCAGCAGCGCCACGAGCAGCAGGGCGGTCAGCAGCCGCCGGTGGACCGGGAGACGGGCGGGAGGGCGGTCCGGAGACCCGGTCAAATGTGCCAGCTCGGCCACGCGCTCGCCCGTCCTCGTCGTCCTCGTGCCCGGCCCGCGGCCTTGTGCCGCCTGCCTTGGACCCCGATGGTAACGAGGTACGGGACGCCGGGTGGCGGGGACCGCGTCAACCCCCGGGCGGCCCGCCACCCGATCGGCACCGGGGCCGTACGGAGAGGCCGCGGAGGGTGGCCAGTTGCGGTCCCGCGGCGCGCGGGCCGTACCCTGTTCTGTTGTGCCGAATGCCCGCGAAGACCACCGAACCCAGCAGGCCACGCTCAGCCGTGCCCAGCGCAGCGCCGTCAGCGAACTGCTGCGCGTCTCCCCCGTCGCCGACGACCTGGCGCACCGCTTCCAGGACCAAGGCGCCCGGCTGGCGCTGGTGGGCGGCTCCGTACGGGACGCGCTGCTCGGCCGGCTCGGCAACGACCTCGACTTCACCACCGACGCCCGCCCGGAGCGGGTGCTCGACATCGTCCGGCCGTGGGCCGACGCGGTGTGGGAGGTCGGCATCGCGTTCGGCACCGTCGGCTGCCGCAAGGGCGATCTGCAGATCGAGATCACCACGTACCGCTCCGAGGCGTACGACCGGACGTCCCGCAAGCCCGAGGTGTCCTACGGCGACTCCATCGAGGAGGACCTCGTCCGCCGGGACTTCACGGTCAACGCGATGGCCGTGGCGCTGCCGGAGAAGGAGTTCGTCGACCCGCACGGCGGGCTGGACGATCTGGCGGCCCAGGTGCTGCGCACCCCCGGCACGCCGCAGGAGTCCTTCGGTGACGACCCGCTGCGGATGATGCGGGCCGCGCGGTTCGCGGCCCAGTTGGGCTTCGAGCTGGCGCCGGAGGTCGTCGCGGCGATGACGGACATGGCCGCGCGCATCGAGATCGTGTCCGCCGAGCGGGTGAGGGACGAGCTGAACAAGCTGCTCCTGGCCCCCCGCCCGCGCCTGGGACTGCATCTGCTCGTCGACACCGGGCTGGCCGAGCACGTGCTGCCGGAGCTGCCCGCGCTGCGGCTGGAGCGCGACGAGCACCATCGGCACAAGGACGTCTACGAGCACTCCCTGATCGTGCTGGAGCAGGCCGTCGCGCTGGAGGAGAACGGGCCCGACCTGGTGCTGCGGCTCGCGGCGCTGCTCCACGACATCGGCAAGCCGCGCACGCGCCGCTTCGAGAAGGACGGCCGGGTCTCCTTCCACCACCACGAGGTGGTGGGCGCGAAGATGACCAAGGCCCGGATGACGAAGCTGAAGTACCCCAACGACCAGATCAAGGACGTCTCCCGGCTGGTCGAGCTGCACCTGCGCTTCCACGGCTACGGCACCGGCGAGTGGACCGACTCCGCGGTGCGCCGCTACGTGCGGGATGCCGGGCCGCTGCTGGACCGGCTGCACAAGCTGACCCGCTCCGACTGCACCACGCGCAACAAGCGCAAGGCGCTGGCCCTGCAGCGCGCGTATGACGGGCTGGAGGAGCGCATCGTCCGGCTGCAGGCGCAGGAGGAGCTGGACGCGATCCGCCCGGACCTCGACGGCAACGAGATCATGAAGATCCTCGGCATCGGCCCCGGGCCTGCGGTCGGCGGCGCGTACCGGCACATGCTGGAGCTGCGGCTGGAACACGGACCGATGGGGCACGAGGCCGCTGTCGAGGCGCTGCGCGCGTGGTGGGCGGAGCAGAACCCGCCGGCCTAGGTTCTACGGGCCCGCAGGCGCCTGGGCGTACGGAGACGGCGGCACCGCCGTGGGCACGGCCGTCACGTTTCACGTGAAACATGCGACTCGGCGCCACCCTCCAGAACCGGTGGCTGCCCTTTCTCCGCGGGCGCGTGTTTCACGTGAAACATCGACAAGGCGATGCCCGCGAAGATCACCGAGACTCCCACCACCAGCACAGCCGAGCGCCCGTCCGCGGGCAGCAGTGCCGCCGCGGCCCCCGCGGCGCCCACGAAGGCGACGTTGAAGAGCATGTCGTAGAGGGAGAAGACCCGGCCCCGATAGGCGTCGTCCACCGACGACTGCACCACCGTGTCCGTCGTGATCTTGACGCCCTGCGTGGTCGCCCCGAGGACGAACGCCGCGACCAGCATCGGACCCGGCGCGAAGGACAGCGCCAGCACCGGCGTCAGCACCGCCGCCAGCGCGGCGCACAGCGTCATCCAGCCGGTCCGGCCCAGCCGCGTCACCAGGGACGGCGTCACCACCGCCGCGACGAAGAACCCCAGCCCCGACAGTCCGACGGCCACGCCGAGCAGCGCCATGCCGTCGTCCTCACCGTCGGACCAGGCGTAGCGGCACAGCATCAGCAGCATCACGGTCAGCGCCCCGAAGCAGAAGCGCATCAGGCCCATGGCGGACAGCGCCTGTGCGGCCTCGCGCCGCTCACCCAGATGCCGTACCCCCGCGACGAGCCCGCGCGCGGTGCTGGCGACCGCCGCCCGTATCCGCGGCAGCACCAGCTCCGGGTCCGGCCCCAGCGCCCCCGGCGCCATCCGCAGCGACGCCAGGGCCGCGCAGAGATACAGCCCCGAGCCGACCAGCACCGTTATCGCGTCCGCCGTGCCCCCCTTCGGCCCGGCCAGCCCGACGAGGAAGGCGACGCCACCGCCGGCCGTGGCGGCGAGGGTGCCCGCGGTCGGCGACAGGGAGTTGCCGACCACGAGCTGCTCGTCGGTGTCCACCACGCGCGGCAGCGCGGCGGAGAGCCCGGACAGCACGAAGCGGTTGACGGCGGTGACGGAGAGCGCGGACAGATAGAACAGCCAGTCCGGCACCCCGGCCAGCAGCAGCGCCGCCGTGCCAGCGGCGAAGACGGTGCGCAGCAGATTCCCGTACAGCAGCACCTGACGGCGCCGCCAGCGGTCCAGCAGCACGCCCGCGAAGGGGCCGACGATCGAGTACGGCAGCAGCAGCACGGCCATCGCCGAGGCGATGGCGGCCGGCGAGGTCTGCCGCTCGGGGGAGAAGACCACGTACGCGGCCAGCGCCACCTGGTAGACGCCGTCGGCGCCCTGGGAGAGCAGCCGTACGGCCAGCAGCCGGCGGAAGCCGTGCAGTCGCAGCAGGCTGCGGAGGTCGCGGACAACGGGCATGGCGTTCAGCATCACATGCCCAGGGGCCCCGGGCTGCAGCCCGGGGCCCCTGAAGACGGCGAGTCGTCGGCGGTGGGGTGGTGCTCAGCGCTCCACTTCACCGCGGATGAACTTCTCCACGCTCTCCCGCGCCTCGTCGTCGAAGTACTGCACGGGCGGGGACTTCATGAAGTACGAGGACGCCGAGAGCACCGGGCCGCCGATGCCGCGGTCCTTGGCGATCTTCGCGGCGCGCAGCGCGTCGATGATGATGCCCGCGGAGTTCGGCGAGTCCCAGACCTCCAGCTTGTACTCCAGGTTGAGGGGCACCTCGCCGAAGGCGCGGCCCTCCAGGCGCACGTACGCCCACTTGCGGTCGTCGAGCCAGGCGACGTAGTCCGACGGGCCGATGTGCACGTTGTGCTCGCCCAGCTCGCGGTCGGGGATCTGGGAGGTGACGGCCTGGGTCTTGGAGATCTTCTTGGACTCCAGCCGGTCGCGCTCCAGCATGTTCTTGAAGTCCATGTTGCCGCCGACGTTGAGCTGCATCGTGCGGTCCAGGATCACGCCCCGGTCCTCGAAGAGCTTCGCCATGACGCGGTGGGTGATGGTGGCGCCGACCTGCGACTTGATGTCGTCGCCGACGATCGGCACGCCCGCCGCGGTGAACTTGTCCGCCCACTCCTTGGTGCCCGCGATGAACACCGGCAGCGCGTTGACGAAGCCCACGCCGGCGTCGATGGCGCACTGCGCGTAGAACTTCGCGGCGTCCTCGGAGCCCACCGGCAGGTAGCAGACCAGCACGTCGACCTGCCGGTCCCGCAGCACCTGGACGACGTCGACGGGCTCCTCGGCGGACTCCTCGATCGTCTCGCGGTAGTAGCGCCCGAGGCCGTCGAGGGTGTGGCCGCGCTGCACGGTCACGCCGCTGTTGGGCACGTCGCAGATCTTGATGGTGTTGTTCTCGCTCGCCCCGATGGCGTCGGCGAGGTCGAGGCCCACCTTCTTGGCGTCGACGTCGAACGCCGCGACGAACTCGACGTCACGGACGTGGTAGTCCCCGAACTGGACGTGCATCAGCCCGGGCACCCGGCTGCCCGGGGCGGCGTCCTTGTAGAACTCGACGCCCTGCACGAGAGACGCGGCGCAGTTGCCCACGCCGACGATGGCTACACGTACCGAACCCATTGACGGTTGCTCCCTGTTTTTCGTTGAGGCCGTGCCAGGGCAGGGCCTCAGATGGCGGTGTCGTCGGACGGATCCGGCCGGGTGCTGTCCCGGTCACGGGGCAGGCCGCCCGTCTCTTCCGAACCGGCGTTCCCCGAAGGGCGCTCGTCGCGCCCCGCCCGTTCGCTCTCGATCAGCTCGGTGAGCCAGCGCACCTCGCGCTCGACGGACTCCATCCCATGCCGCTGAAGCTCCAGGGTGTAGTCGTCGAGTCGCTCGCGCGTGCGCGACAGCGACGTGCGCATCTTGTCCAGGCGCTCCTCCAGCCGGCTGCGCCGGCCTTCGAGCACCCGGACCCGTACGTCACGCGACGTCTGGCCGAAGAAGGCGAAGCGGACGCCGAAGTGCTCGTCCTCCCACGCCTCGGGCCCGGTCTGGGCGAGCAGCTCCTCGAAGTGCTCCTTGCCCTCGGCCGTCAGCCGGTAGACGATCTTGGCGCGCCGGCCCGCCAGCGGTACGGCGGGACCGTCCTGGGGTGCAGAAGCGGTCTCCTCCGTCAGCCATCCCTGTGCGACGAGAGTCTTCAGGCAGGGATAGAGGCTGCCGTAGCTGAACGCGCGGAACACCCCCAGCGAGCTGTTGAGCCGCTTGCGCAGCTCGTAGCCGTGCATGGGGGACTCGCGGAGCAGACCGAGGATGGCGAATTCCAGGATGCCTGAGCGCCTGCTCATCGCCGCCTCCTTCCGTACCGCGGATGTCCCGCTCTGGTGATACCGGGCCGATGTGTCGCACCGATGTGTCGTGCTGATGTATCGACTCGATACATCCAAACGATAGGACGGGGCTCGGGCAGCAGCAAGCCGGGGTTCTGTGAACGGCGTCACATCGGCCTGGCCGGGCGCGCCGAAGTGTCCGGTAAAGCGCGTAATACCCGGCGCAAAGCGGGCAACGCCGGTGCGTACTCTGTTCCGCATGCTGTCCGAAGGGAACCGAGAGCCGCATGCGGACGTCTTCGTCCTCGGTACAGTGCGGCTGGTTGCCAGAGGACAGAGAACCGGTCGTGCATCGGGGGGACCGGCTGACAGAAAACGCCTACAGGCGATGCCACCTGTTCGAGGAGTAGTCCCTTCATGAGCGAGCACCGTCGCAAGCCGCCGAACAGCGGCCGCGGAGGAGGCCGTCACGGCGCGCACTCCGGCCGCCGCGGGACGCCCGGCGCGGACGGGGGGGCCACGGCCGGCCGCCGGGCCGCCGGGGGCGGCGGGGGCGGCCGGAGGAGAGCCCCCGACGGGAACGCCGGCTACGGCGCGGGTGCCGGAGCCGGCGCGGGTGCCGCGGCGGGCGCGGCGGCCGGCGCGGCCGGACACGGCCGCAGCCACTCCGCCGCCGGCGGCTACGACGGCCCGCGCCGCAGGCGCCGCCCCGAGCCGCCGCAGCGGAAGCGGTTCATCGACTACCCCCGCTCCAACCACACCGGCCTGCGCCGCTGGCTCCCCTCCTGGAAGCAGGTCACGGGGATGTGCGTGCTCGGCTTCGGCCTGCTCGTCGGCCTGTTCATCCTCGGCTACATGCTGGTGACCGTGCCCAAGGTCGCCGATGCCGCCATGGCGCAGAACAACGTCTACTACTGGTCCGACGGCACCCAGATGGCCACGTACGGCGGCGAGAAGAACCGCCAGGAGGTCGATCTGGAGGACATCCCGAAGGAGATGCAGAACGCGGTCATCGCCGCGGAGAACGCCACCTTCTACTCCGACCCGGGCATCGACCCCAAGGGCATCACCCGCGCCGTCCTCAACATGGCAGGCGGCGGCTCCACCCAGAGCGGCTCGACCATCACCCAGCAGTATGTGAAGAACGCCATGCTCAACGACCAGTCGCAGACGCTCTCCCGCAAGGTCAAGGAGCTGTTCGTCTCCATCAAGGTGGGCGCGAAGGTCGACAAGAACGACATCCTCGCCGGCTATCTCAACACCGCGTACTACGGCCGCGGCGCCTACGGCATCCAGGCCGCCGCCCACGCGTACTTCCGGGTCGACGCCGAGGACCTCACACCCGACCAGTCCGCCTTCCTCGCCGCCGTCCTCAAGGGTCCCGACCTCTACGACCCCCAGGGCGGCTCCGTCCCGGGCGCCTCGCCGGAGGACAACACCAAGCGCGCCAAGGAGCGCTGGGAGTGGATCCTCGACCGGCAGACCGAGGTCGAGCTGGACGGCAAGAAGATGATGTCGCCGGCCGAGCGGGCCAAGTACGACAAGTTCCCCGAGATCGCGAAGTACAACCCCAGCGCGGGTCTGACAGGACAGAAGGGCTATCTCATCGAGACGGCCAACAGATACGTCCTGAAGAACTCCAACATCGACAAGCAGGCGCTGGAGCGCGGCGGCTACCGCATCTACACGACCTTCGACAAGGAGAAGGTCGCGCAGATGGAGAAGGCGGTCGACGACGCCCGCAAGGAGTACCTCGACCCGAAGACCCGGGACAAGGACAAGTACGTCCAGTTCGGCGGGGCCTCGGTCGACCCGACGTCGGGGAAGATCGTCGCCCTCTACGGCGGCGAGGGCTTCGACAAGGACCACTTCACCAACAACGCCGACACCCTCGGCGTCCCCGTGGGCTCCACCTGGAAGCCGTTCGTCCTCGCGTCCGCCTTCGAGAACGGCACGTACCTCAGCGAGGGCCGGCCGATCTCACCGGAGAGCAAGTACAACGGCAACAACGCCGTCATCATCAAGGACCAGAACGGCGACCCGATGCCCGGCCCGGGAGGCGATGACTTCCGGCAGGTCAACGAGGCCGACAAGAGCTACGGCTACGTCGACCTCAACATGGCCACCGGGCTGTCCATCAACACCCCGTACGTCCAGCTCGGCATCGACGTGGGGCTGAACAACATCCGCGAGACGGCAGAGAACCTCGGCATCCTCGAGGACTCGATGGACCCGAACAACAACGCCTCGTTCTCCATCGGCACCTCGACCCCCAGCGCCATCCGCATGGCCAGCGCGTACGGAACGTTCGCCGCCTCCGGCGAGCACATCGAGCCGTACTCCGTGACGAAGGTGGTCAAGGACGGCAACGAGCTGGACGGGTACGACGAGCACCCCACGAAGCGCGGCATCGACGCGGAAGTCGCCGACACCGTCACGAAGGTGATGAAGGAAAACGTCATCGAGGGCGAGTACGGCGAGTACGGCAGCGGCACCGGCGTCGCCGCGCGCGACCTGGAGCGCCCCGCGGCGGGCAAGACCGGTACCACGGACAAGAACAAGTCCGCCTGGTGGGTCGGCTACACCCCGCAGCTGTCCACGGCCGTCACCCTCTTCCGTACCGATCCGCGCAGCGAGAAGCAGGAACTGCTGTCGATGAACGGAACCGGCGGCTTCGACTCCATCCACGGTGGCCAGATCCCGACCGAGATCTGGACCAACTACATGAAGGCCGCCCTGGAGGGCGAGGAGGTCAAGGACTTCCCGGAGCCCGGTCCGCTGGGCGAGAAGGTCGACGGCGGCGGCGTCCCCAGCCCCACCCAGTCGTCGATCGAGCCCGAGCCGACGGAGACCGAGCCCTCCGAGGAGCCGGACGACCCCACCAGCAGCCCGCCGCCCTCGACGTCGCCCCCGCCCAGCCAGACGTGCGAGCCGTGGGACCTGGAGTGCCAGAGCGGCGGCGCGACCAACGGGGGTGATCCCGGCGGTGAGACGGACGGGGAGACGACCGGTGAGACGACCGGAGAGACGACCACCGGTGAGACGACAGGAGAGACGACCACCGGCGAGAACAACGGCGGGGGCAACGGCAACGGGGGTTCAAACGGCGGCGACGACGGCGGAGGACTGATCCCATGACGCCCCCCGCCCCGGCCCTTGCCGCCGTCTCCTGAGCGGTCCGCGCGGGAGCCCCGCTCGGCCCCGGTCGCTTCTACGCGGCCGGGGCCGGCCCGTTTCGCCGGGCGTGGTGGACGTACGCCCGCCTGCGCCCCGTCCCCGTACGGCAGGATGGCCCCATGACGAGCGTGGACCACGACCCGGCCCGGCGGCCGGCCGCCGCCCCGGCGCCGGACGAGCCGCCCGTCGCCCCCACCCGGCACGACGAGATCGCCGCCCGCGGCAGCGAGCTCCTCGGCGGGCCGCTGGGCCGCCGGGCGCTGCTCGGCGGCTCCTGGTGGACTCCGGTGCGGGTGATCGCGCTCGTGGCGATCGGGATGTTCGCGCTCGGCATGGTGCAGAAGTACCCGTGCTACGACGGCGCCTGGTTCTCCGGCGCGAACGCGCAGTACACCCGCGCCTGCTACTCGGACATCCCGCACCTCTACCAGGGCCGCGGCTTCGCCGACGACCTCACGCCCTACTTCGACCGCATCCCGCCGGAGACCTCCGGCGGGATGGAGTTCCTGGAGTACCCGGTCCTGACCGGGCTGTTCATGGAGGTCGCGTCCTGGTTCACCCCGGGCGGCGACGACCTCGTGCACCGTGAGCAGGTCTACTGGCTCGTCAACGCCGGCATGCTGATGGTCTGCGTCGCGATCGTCGCCGTCTGCGTCGCCCGTACGCACCGCCGCCGGCCCTGGGACGGGCTCCTCGTCGCCCTGGCCCCCGCGCTCGCGCTCACCGCGACGATCAACTGGGACCTGCTCGCCGTCGCCCTCACCGCCGCCGCGATGCTCGCCTGGTCCCGCAGCCGGCCCGTCGCCGCCGGCGTGCTCCTCGGCCTCGCCACGGCCGCCAAGCTGTATCCCGTGCTGCTGCTGTGGCCGCTGCTGCTGCTCTGTCTGCGCGCCGGGCGGCTACGGCAGTTCGCCACCGCGACCGCCGCCGCGGCCGGCGCCTGGCTCGTCGTGAACCTGCCCGTGATGATCAAGGCGCCGGACGGCTGGGCGAAGTTCTACACCTTCAGCCAGGAGCGGGGCGTCGACTTCGGCTCGTTCTGGCTGATCATCTCCCAGCGCTCCGGCGAGCCCCTGGACGACGCCAACATCTACGCCGCCGCCCTGATGGTCCTCGGCTGCATCGGCATCGGCGCCCTCGCGCTCACCGCGCCCCGCCGCCCGCGCTTCGCGCAGCTCGCGTTCCTGATCGTGGCGCTGTTCATCGTCACCAACAAGGTCTATTCGCCGCAGTACGTACTGTGGCTCATCCCGCTCGCCGCGCTGGCCCGGCCGCGCTGGCGCGACTTCCTCATCTGGCAGGGCTGCGAGGTCGCGTACTACCTGGGTATCTGGCTCTACCTCGCCTACACCAACGGCGGCGAGGACGCCAAGGGCCTGCCCCCGGACGGCTACCACGTGGCCATCGCCGCGCATCTGCTGGGCACGCTGTACCTGTGCGCGGTGGTCGTACGCGACATCGTGATGCCGGACCGCGATCCCGTACGCCGCCTCGGCGACGACGATCCCGGCGGCGGCGTCCTGGACCGCGCGCGGGACGTACGGGTGCTCGCCGAGACCGGCCACGGGCGGCACGCGGCGGGCGTGCCGGGCGTGCCGGGGGTGCCGGTCCCGGGTGGGCCGGGTTCACCGGGAGCGGGCGGAGCGCCTGGGGTGCTGCGGGTGCGGTGGGGAGCGGAACGGATCGTGAAGCCGGGCCGGGTGTCCCCCACCGAGTGACGGTATCCGGCGGCCAGGGGCGTCCGACCGGGCATTCTGAGCGGTTGGTCAGCCGGAGCGGCCCGCCCCGGACACGGATGAGGGCCCGAAGCCGCGGCTTCGGGCCCTTCGTACGCGCTACGCCGTACGCGGCACGCTCCGTGCCGTACGCGGCGAGCAACCGCTAGCGTTCCACCACCCGGTCCGGCTGCGTCGTCGTGTGCCGCAGATGCGCGACCATCTCGTCGCCCTGCACCGGAGCCGACGACTCCGCCGGCAGGTACAGGATCGACACCTGCATGTGCGGCGGCTCCGCGAACCAGCGCTGCTTGCCCTCCCACACGAACGGCGACAGGTTCCGGTTCACCGTCGCCAGCCCCGCCCGCGCCACACCCTTCGCCCGCGGCGCCAGCCCGTGCATCGCCTTCGGCGCCTCCAGGCCCACGCCCTGCGACGTACCGCCGGCGACCACCACCAGGTGGCCGTCGCCCGACACCTTCTGCTGCCGGTAGCCGAAGCGGTCGCCCTTCGCCACGCGCGTGACGTCCAGCACCGTGCCCCGGTAGTGCGTCGCGTCGTGGTCGCCCAGCCACAGCCGGGTGCCGATCCGCGCCCGGAAGCGCGTCTGCGGGAACTGCCGCTGCAACTGCTCGAACTCGTCCGCCCTGAGATGACTGACGTACATCGTGTGCAGCGGCAGCCGCGCCGCGCGCAGCCGGTCCATCCACGCGATGACCTCGTCCACCGCGCTGGAGCCGTCCGTACGGTCCAGCGGCAGGTGGATCGCGAAGCCCTCCAACGTCACGTCCGACAGCAGCGGCGCCAGCTTCGGCAGTTCCTCCTCCGTCACCCCGTGCCGGCGCATCGAGCTCATCACCTCGATGACGACCCGGGCCCCGACCAGCCGCCCCACCGCGTCCACCGACGCGACGGTGCGGATCACCCGCGTCGGCAGCGGGACGGGCTCCTCGGTGAGCTGGTAGGGGGTGAGGACGAGCAGGTCGCCGCTGACGAAGTCGCGCGCCCGCGCCGCCTCGTACACCGTGCCGACCGCCAGCGGGCTCGCCCCCAGCCGGGCGGCCTCGGCGGCCAGGCGCTCGTGGCCGAAGCCGTAGCCGTTGCCCTTGCAGACGGGGACGAGTCCGGGGAACTGCTCCAGGATGTGCTGCTGGTGTGCGCGCCACCGCGCGGAATCGACGTAGAGCGTGAGCGGCATGGCGGTCGGTGTACCTTCCTTCGCGGTGTCGGGGGCCCTCTTCCTTCACGCGCAAGTCCGCTGCTTCGCGTGAAGTCGCCGTGGTCAGCGGCGGGACATGTAGATGTCGAGAGCCTTGTGGAGCAGCTTATTCAGTGGGTAGTCCCACTCGCCCAGGTATTCGGCCGCCTGCCCGCCCGTGCCCACCTTGAACTGGATCAGCCCGAAGAGGTGGTCGCTGTCGACGAGCGCGTCGCCGATGCCGCGCAGGTCGTACACGTGCGCGCCGGCGGCGTGCGCGTCCTTCATCATCTGCCACTGGATGGCGTTCGACGGCCGCACCTCGCGCCCGTGGTTGGCGGAGGCACCGTACGAGTACCACACGTGCCCGCCCACCGTCAGCATCGTCGTCGCCGCCAGGCACTCGCCCTGGTAGAGCGCGAAGTAGAGCCGCATGCGGCCCGGCTCCTCGGCGTTGAGCACCTTCCACATGCGCTCGAAGTACCCCTGCGGCCGGGGCCGGAACTTGTCGCGCTCGGCCGTGATCTCGTACAGCCGCTGCCACTCGCCGAAGTGCTCCAGACCGCCCTGCACCACCTCGACGCCGGCCTTCTCGGCCTTCTTGACGTTGCGCCGCCAGAGCTGGTTGAAGCCCTTGAAGACCTCGTCCAGGGACCGCCCCGCCAGCGGTACCTGGAAGACGTACCGCGGCTGTACGTCGCCGAAGCCCGCACCGCCGTCCTCGCCCTGCTGCCAGCCCATCCGCCGCAGCCGCTCGGCGACCTCGAAGGCTTGCGGCTCGACGACGTCCGCGTTGACGTCGCGCAGCCGCTTGACGTCGGGGTCGGCGATGCCCGCCTTGATCGTCGGCGCCTCCCAGCGGCGGATGATCACCGGCGGGCCCATCTTCACGGAGAACGCGCCCTGGCTCTTCAGATGCGCCAGCATCGGGTTGAGCCACTGGTCGAGGTTCGGCGCGTACCAGTCGATGACCGGTCCCTCCGGCAGATACGCCAGATACCGCTTCACCTTCGGCAGCTGCCGGTACAGCACCAGAGCCGCGCCCACCTGCCGGCCGTCGGCGTCGAACCAGCCCAGGTTCTCCGCGCGCCACTCGGACTTCACGTCCGCCCACGCCGGGATCTGGCAGTGGCTCGCGGCGGGCAGACTGCGGATGTACGCCAGATGCTGCTCGCGGCTGATGGGCTGCAGGGTCAGGCTCATGGCGGCGCTCCTCGTGCTGCGGCGGGTTGCCGAGTGCGGCAGGCTTCTCGCGGGTGAAGCCTACTGCGGGCGTACCTCGCCCCAGGAGGGAAGGCCCCAAGCCGCGGGGCTGCGCGGACCCGGGAACGCCGATGGTGTATGCGGCGGTGGCGTACGGATCAGAGGGAGAAGCCCCCGCGCGCCATCGCCAGGAAGAAGCCGAGGGCGGACGCCCCCAGCCCCAGGAGGATCAGGAACCGCTCCCGGGTGGTCACGGAGATCATCTGTCCCCATGCCCCGGTGACGATCCCGATCAGTCCCGCCCAGGTCGCGGGCACGTGCAGGCCGCGCCACTGGGCCAGGACGAGCGCGATCGCCCCGACGGCGAGGGTGATGGCGAGAAGGGTGTCCTGGGCCACGTGATATTCGCCGTCGTGGGCGAAAAGGCCGATGTTGCGCTGCGGGGGCTGTACTGCCTGAGGCATAGGGCACCTCCATGCCCGTATGGCGGCGCGGGCTCCAGAGTCGTACGTGACGCCGCTCACACCCGATGTGTACAGATTGCCGGTAATCGTGGCCGGATTTCAACCGGAAGGGCCGCTGCGGGTACTGTGTGCGGTCTGTAGCGGAGTCTGCCCAGGCCATCCCACCGCACCGGCGCCCCCTCGGGCGCCGCCGCCCCGGGTTGTCAGTGCCGGGCGCTACCGTTGCGACGCAATGAAGAACCTCCTGCCACGGAGAGACCGTGGCCGCCGAGTCCAGAGGAGGTGGGTTCCACAATGCGTCACTACGAGGTGATGGTCATCCTCGACCCCGATCTCGAGGAGCGTGCAGTCTCCCCGTTGATCGAGTCCTTCCTGTCCGTGATCCGTGAGGCCGCGGGCAAGGTGGAGAAGGTCGACACCTGGGGCCGTCGTCGTCTCGCTTACGAGATCAAGAAGAAGCCCGAGGGCATCTACTCGGTCATCGACATCCAGGCCGAGGCCGATGTCGTCAAGGAGCTCGACCGGCAGATGAACCTCAACGAGTCGGTGCTGCGGACCAAGGTCCTGCGCCCCGCAATCCACTGACGGCAACCGACGAGCAAACCGCGTACGGCCTGTCCGGCGACGGACGGACCGCGTACGAGTAACCACCGAACAGACCGAACCGACAGCACTGACAAGCCAGACCGCACCACCCGGCAGCAACCGCGAGAGGTCAAGACATGGCAGGCGAGACCGTCATCACCGTCGTCGGAAACCTGACCGATGACCCCGAGCTGCGCTTCACGCCGTCCGGCGCGGCCGTCGCGAACTTCACGATCGCGTCGACGCCCCGGACCTTCGACCGGCAGACCAACGAGTGGAAGGACGGCGACCCGCTGTTCCTCCGCGCGTCGATCTGGCGCCAGGCGGCGGAGAACGTCGCCGAGTCGCTGACGCGCGGCACGCGCGTGGTTGCCCAGGGCCGGCTCCGCCAGCGTTCGTACGAGACCCAGCAGGGCGAGAAGCGGACCGTGGTGGAGCTGGAGGTCGACGAGATCGGCCCCGCGCTCCGGTACGCCACCGCCAAGGTCACCAAGACCACCGGCAGGGGCGGCCAGGGCGGCGGCTTCGGCGGTGGCGGCGGTGGCCAGCAGGGCGGCCAGGGCGGCGGCTGGGGCGGAAACCCCGGCGGCGGCCAGGGCGGCCAGGGTGGCGGCGGCCCGCAGGGCGACCCGTGGGCGACCTCCGGCGGCGGCGGTCAGCAGGGCGGTCAGGGCGGCAGCTGGGGTGGGAACTCCGGCGGCGGTCAGGGCGGCCAGGGCGGCGGTTACTCGGACGAGCCCCCGTTCTGATCCCGGGCTTCCCGGGGCGTGACGAGCGTGCTCGTACACCACACTTCTTGATCACACTGGAGTAAGAGACATCATGGCGAAGCCGCCTCCGCGCAAGCCGAAGAAGAAGGTTTGCGTCTTCTGCAAGGAGAAGATCTCCTACGTCGACTACAAGGACACGAACCTGCTGCGGAAGTTCATCTCCGACCGCGGCAAGATCCGTGCCCGCCGGGTCACCGGCAACTGCACCCAGCACCAGCGTGACGTCGCCACGGCCGTGAAGAACAGCCGGGAAATGGCGCTGCTGCCCTACACCTCGACCGCGCGCTGACTGGGAGGGTGAGCCAAGCATGAAGATCATCCTCAAGGGCGAGGTCTCCGGCCTCGGTGCCGCGGGCGATGTCGTCGAGGTCAAGGACGGGTACGCCCGCAACTACCTGATCCCCAACGGTCTGGCGATCCGCTGGACCCGCGGCGGGGAGAAGGACGTCGAGCAGATCCGCCGTGGCCGCAAGCTGCGCGAGATCGCCTCGGTCGAGCAGGCCAACGCCGTCAAGTCGGAGCTGGAGGGCGTGCAGGTGCGCCTGTCCACGCGCGCCGGCGCCAGCGGCCGCCTCTTCGGCGCCGTCACCCCGGCCGACATCGCCACGGCGATCAAGAAGGCCGGCGGCCCGGACGTCGACAAGCGGCGCATCGAGCTGTCCGCGCCGATCAAGAGCCTCGGCGCCCACCAGGTGTCCGTACGGCTGCACCCCGAGGTCGACGCGAAGGTCGGCGTCGAGGTCGTGGCCGGCTGACGCCTCTCGGCGACGGGTAGAACGAAGGACGGGCCGCGCCCTTGCGGGGGCGCGGCCCGTTCGCGTGCGGACGCACGGAAACCGAGCCTGGAGCCGGGGCGTTCGCTGGGACGGTGGGCTTCGGCGGACCGGGGTCTCGCCCGGCCCGTACCGCGGCTACGCCCGGACGGCGCCCGTGACCAGCCACCGCCCCGACCGCGCGCGCAGCCACAGCGTCACCAGCCGCGTCAGCATCATCAGCCCCATCGACCACCACACCGCCGTCAGCCCTCCGCCGAGCGCCGGCACCGCCAGCGCCACCGGTGCGAAGACCACCAGGGTCAGCAGCATCGCCCAGGCCAGATACGGCCCGTCGCCCGCGCCCATGAGCACGCCGTCGAGCACGAACACCACCCCCGCCAGCGGCTGCGTCACCGCGACGACCAGCAGCGCCGGCAGCAGCACGTCGTGCACCCCCGCGTCGTCCGTGAACAGCGGCAGGATCAGCGGCCGGGCCGCCACCACCAGCGCCCCCAGCACCGCGCCGGTCGCCACCCCCCACTGCACCATCCGCCGGCACGCCTCCCGCGCACCGTCCACGTCCCCCGCGCCCAGATACCGGCCGATGATCGCCTGCCCGGCGATCGCTATCGCGTCCAGCGCGAACGCCAGCAGCGACCAGATGCTCAGCACCACCTGGTGGGCGGCGACCGACTCGTCCCCGAGACCCGCCGCCACCGCGGTCGCGATGAGCCCGATGGCGCGCAGCGAGAGCGTACGGATCAGCAGCGGCACCCCGGCCCGCGCGGAGGCCCGTATGCCGGCCGGCTGCGGGCGCAGCGCGGCGCCGTGCCGGCGGGCGCCCCGTACGACGACGACCAGATAGACCGCGGCCATCCCCCACTGCGCGAGCACGGTGCCCCAGGCGGAGCCGGCGATGCCGAGGCCGGCGCCGTAGACGAGGGCGACGTTCAGCACGGCGTTGGCGGTGAAGCCGCCGATGGCGACGTACAGCGGGGTGCGGGTGTCCTGCAGGCCGCGTAGCACGCCGGTGGCGGCGAAGACGATGAGCATGGCGGGGATGCCGAAGGCGCTGACGCGCAGATACGTCACCGCGTACGGCGCGGCGGTGTCGGAGGCGCCGAAGAGGCCGACGAGTCCGGACGCGGTGGGGACGGTGACCGCGACGAGCGCGGCGCCGAGCAGCGCGGCGAGCCAGATGCCGTCGACACCCTGCTGGATCGCGGAGCGCAGATCGCCGGCGCCGACGCGGCGGGCGACGGCGGCGGTCGTGGCGTAGGCGAGGAAGACGAAGACGCTCACGGCAGTGGTGAGGAGCGCGGCGGCGACGCCGAGGCCGGCGAGGTGCGGGGTGCCGAGGTGACCGACGATGGCGCTGTCGGCGAGCAGGAAGAGGGGCTCGGCGACGAGGGCGCCGAAGGCGGGAACGGCGAGGGCGACGATCTCGCGGTCGTGCCGCCGCCGGCTGCGGCGTCGCCGCTCGCCGGGCGTGCCCTGGTCGGCGGCGGTGGGCGCGGGGACGTCGTGCATGCAGCAAATCTAATAGTCCACAGGTAACAGACGCAACAGACCAAGGGTACTTACAGCATGACGTGTACGGGGTGACCGCGCGCCGCGTCCGCCGCGACCTCGGCCCGGAGGGCAAAGTTTTTCTCCTCCACCGGCGGTGGACGAAGAATCAGCAGGTCAAACGGGTGATCGCGGAGCGATAGTGTGCTTGTCCACAGCACTGTCCCCCGGCTCGTGCACAGCTTTCCCCAAGTAATCCACAGGTTGGCGCCCACTTTCCACACCCCCTGTGGATAGCGCAATTGGCGAGAGCCCGCCGCGGACCTACCGTGGAGCCTCCCCCCTGCCGGCACCGGCGCCGCCACCCCGCGGTCCGGGGGGCCGGCCGACGCGCCGGAAGCGGAACGCCGCGGGCGATTTGTCAGCGGCGTGCCGTAAGAAAGAGGGGCGCCCTGAGAGGTCCGCCGAGAGGCGGGTGGGAGGAGGTGGGGCAGCCGTGTCCGAGCACCGGGACTACGTGGACACCATGCCCGGGGACGTCCGTCCACTGCGCCGCGAGGCCGACCGGCACAGCCGGCCGGACCAGCCCGCGCCGGACGACCCCTGGGGCCCCGGCGCCCCCGCCGCCTTCGAGCGCGTACCCCCGCAGGATCTGGACGCCGAGCAGTCCGTCCTCGGCGGCATGCTGCTCTCCAAGGACGCCATCGCCGACGTCGTCGAGGTCCTCAAGGGCCACGACTTCTACCGCCCGGCCCACGAGACCGTCTACACCGCGATCCTCGACCTCTACGCCCGCGGCGAGCCCGCCGACCCCATCACCGTCTCCGCCGAGCTCACCAAGCGCGGCGAACTCGCCCGCGTAGGCGGCGCGTCGTACCTCCACACCCTCGTCCAGTCCGTCCCCACCGCCGCCAACGCGGAGTACTACGCCGAGATCGTCCACCAGCGCGCCATCCTGCGCCGCCTGGTCGAGGCGGGCACGCGCATCACCCAGATGGGATACGCGGCCGACGGCGAGGTCGACGACATCGTCAACTCCGCCCAGGCCGAGATCTACGCCGTCACCGAACAGCGCACCGCGGAGGACTACCTCCCCCTCGGCGAGATCATGGAGGGAGCCCTCGACGAGATCGAGGCCATCGGCTCCCGCAGCGGCCAGATGTCCGGGGTCCCCACGGGCTTCACCGACCTCGACTCCCTCACGAACGGCCTCCACCCCGGCCAGATGATCGTCGTGGCCGCCCGCCCCGCCATGGGTAAGGCCCTCGCCCTCGACACCCCGCTGCCCACACCCACGGGGTGGACGACGATGGGAGAGGTCCAAGTCGGCGACTATCTGCTGGACGCGAAGGGCAGGCCCACGCGCGTCGTTGCCGCTACCGACGTGATGACTGGGCGTCCGTGCTACGAGATCGAGTTCTCGGATGGCGCGAAGATCGTGGCCGATGCCGACCATCAATGGCTTACCTGGGACCGGAACACCCGCAAGGCGTACGACCATGCTGTCCCGGGGGCTGCCGCGTACCCGGACGACTGGCCCTCGTGGTCTCGCCCCCCGTTGTCCGCGCGACCTTACGCTGCTGGTGAGCGGGATCAGATGCGAGCCTGGCGCGCTTCCGGTCCTACGTCCGCGCAGATCGGTGCCGGACTCGGCAGGACCGCGACGGCGGTACAACAGCAGTGGAGCCGCCCCGAGCCCGAGAGCAGGGTGGTGAGGCCGCGTACCACAGCGGAGATTGCCGGCACGCTTCGCGTGCACCACGAGCACAATCACGCCATTCCAGCCGCGCAACCTCTCGCCTGCCCTGAAACCGAGCTGCCCGTCGACCCGTATGTGCTCGGCTGTCTTCTCGGTGACGGCGGCACGGCCGGAAGTGGACGTGTGGCCTGCGATCCACGAGATCGCGAGTGGCTGATGAGGGAGTTCCGCGCAGCCGGCCGTGAGGTCGTTTCCTCTGGCAGCGCAGGCCACTTCGGCGTGCGCGGACTGACAGAAACGTGGCGCTCGCTCAGCCTGTCGGCGGGCAAGCACATCCCTCCGGCCTACCTGCGGGCCTCATTCGAGCAGCGCCTGGCGCTGGTGCAGGGCCTGGTGGACTCGGGCGGTCACGTTGACGGCCACGGCGCCTATCGATTCACGAACACGAGCCGCGCGCTTATCGACGGCTTCCACGAACTCGTCGTCACGCTGGGGTGCGTTCCACAGATCCACCGGCGCACCGGACGGACCGGAGCAGGAAGGCCGAGCGCGGACTCGTGGGAGGTCATCGTACCGACCAGTCTTCCGCTGGCCCGGATGCCGCGTAAGGCGCGCTCTGCCCGGCGGCAAGGGAAACGAGAGCAGGTCACTCGGTACATCACGGCAGTCACACCTCTGGACAGCGTCCCGGTCCGGTGCGTACAGGTCGAGCACCCCGACCACCTGTACCTGGCCTCCCGGTCGATGGTGCCGACGCACAACAGCACGCTCGCCCTCGACTTCGCCCGCGCCTGCTCGATCAAGAGCAACCTGCCCAGCGTCATCTTCTCCCTGGAGATGGGCCGCAACGAGATCGCGATGCGGCTGCTCTCCGCGGAGGCCCGCGTGGCGCTCCACCACATGCGCTCCGGCAGCATGACGGACGACGACTGGACCCGCCTCGCACGCCGGATGCCGGAGGTGACGGGCGCCCCGCTCTACATCGACGACTCGCCGAACCTGTCGATGATGGAGATCCGCGCCAAGTGCCGCCGTCTGAAGCAGCGCAACGACCTGCAGATGATCGTCATCGACTACCTCCAGCTCATGCAGACGGGCGGCTCCCGCCGCCCGGAGAGCCGGCAGCAGGAGGTCTCGGAGATGTCCCGGAACCTCAAGCTGCTCGCCAAGGAGCTGGAGGTCCCGGTGATCGCCCTGTCCCAGCTCAACCGCGGCCCCGAACAGCGCACGGACAAGAAGCCGATGGTCTCCGACCTTCGTGAATCGGGATGCGTCACCGCGTCGACCCGCGTTCTGCGAGCCGACACCGGCAGCGAGGTCACCATCGGTGAGCTGCTCACCCGCGGCGAGAAGGACATCCCGGTCTGGTCGCTGGACGAGCAACTCCGGGTCGTCCCACGGACGATGACGCACGTCTTCTCCAGCGGGGTCAAGGAGGTCTTCCGCTTGCGGCTCGCTTCGGGCCGGGAGATCGAGGCGACGGCAAACCACCCGTTCCTGACGTACGACGGCTGGACCCCCCTCGGCGAACTCGCCGCCGGCTCACGTATCGCCACACCGCGGCAGATCAGAGGGCCTGTGCAGCAGAGGGCCTGGCCCGAGGCCGAGGTGATCATGCTCGGGCACCTGCTCGGAGACGGCTGCATCGCACCGCGCCGGCCCGTGCACTACACGAGCAACGACGAGGCCAACCTCGCCGCAGTGGAAGAGGCGGCGGCCCACTTCGGCATCACTCCCCGGCGTACTGCCCAAGGCACCTGGTCGCACGTCTATCTGCCCGCCCCCTTCCGCCTTGCACGCGGACGGCGCAACCCCATCGCCGCCTGGCTGGACGGCATGGGCCTGTACGGCAAGCGCGCGCACGAGAAATTCCTCCCGCGCGAGTTGTTCGCCCTGCCCGACGAGCAGGTGCGGCTCTTTCTGCGCCACTTGTGGGCGACGGACGGTTCGGTGACGGTGTCGGGTTCCGGCGCTGTCCGCGTCTACTACGCGACAACGAGCGAACGTCTCGCCCGGGACCTGCAGCAACTCCTGCTGCGCCTCGACATCCGCGCCCGACTGCGGGCAGTGGGCAACACCACCGGCCGTCCCGGCTGGACCGTGGATGTCTCCGGGGTGGACGACCAACGTCGGTTCCTGCAGAACGTCGGAGTCCACGGCGACCGCTCCCGCCATGTCGTCTCCGCGGTGGAGCGCCTACGACCCGTGCAGGCCAACCCCAACGTCGACACCGTCCCGCGCGACGTCTGGGAGCAGGTCCGCGAGCAGATGCGTGAGCAGTCCCTGACGACGCGCGCTTTCCCGGCCGCACTGGGCCCCAAGTACTGTGGAAGCGCGCTCTACAAGAGGTCGCCCGGTCGAGTCCGGCTCGGGCACATCGCGGAGATCCTGCAGAGCGCGGATCTGGAGATGCTTGCGACCAGCGACGTGTCCTGGGACGAGGTCGTCTCGATCGAGGCCCTGGGCGAGCAGGAGGTCTACGACGCCACCGTGCTCGGCACGCACAACTTCATCGCCAACGGGATCAGCGTGCACAACAGTATCGAACAGGATGCTGACATGGTCATCCTGCTGCACCGAGAGGATGCGTACGAGAAGGAGTCGCCACGCGCCGGCGAGGCGGACCTGATCGTCGCGAAGCACCGCAACGGTCCGACGGCGACGATCACGGTGGCCTTCCAGGGCCACTACTCCCGCTTCGTGGACATGGCCCAGACCTGACCCGCATGCGTGTGGTGAGACAGCGGGAAGCTGCTCAGCGCCTCGTCTCGTACCTGGTCAGGACCACGCCGCCGGGAAACGTCCGCGTCTCCACCAGGTTCAGGTTCACCTGGCCGTCCAGCGCGGCGAAGAACGGCGTGCCGCCGCCCACCAGGACCGGCGCGGTGGCCAGCACGTACTCGTCGATCAGCCCGGCCCGCATGGCCGCCCCGGCGAGCGTCGCGCCGCCGATGTCCATCGGGCCGCCGTCCTCGGCCTTGAGCCGGGTGATCTCGGCGACCACGTCGCCGGTGACCAGGCGGGCGTTCCAGTCGACCTTGTCGATCGTCGAGGAGAACACCACCTTCGACATGTCCCGCCACCGGCGCGCGAACTCGATCTCCGCCGGGGTGGCGTTGGGCTGCTGGTCGCCGGTCGGCCAGTGGGAACTCATCGTCTGCCACAGCTTGCGCCCGTACAGCGTCAGGTCGGTCGCCTGCAACTGGTCGGACCAGAACTGGAACAGCTCGTCGCTCGGCACGCCCCAGCCGATGTCGTCGCCGGGCGCGGCGATGTAGCCGTCCAGGGACACGTTCATGCCGTAGATCAGTTTCCGCATGGCGCCAGCCTTCCGTGAGTCGGTCCCACGCGTACAGACCGGCGCGGTACGGGAAACTCATCGGTGCGCGATCTGAGCTCACCTGTGGTCCTCGTGCTCGGTGGCTCAGCCGCAGACTCATCGTTCTGGAGCGCCGCCCGCCGTCAGACCGCAGCCCGCATACCGTGACCTCGGACGGGCAGGAAACCGGGCGCTCGCAGCGGCTACCGGTCGCTTGCGGCGCCGGCGACCGCCGGCCCGCGCCCTCCTGGAAGTCCCGCAACCACCAAGGCGATGGCCTCCTCTGCGGTGTCGGCCTCACTGACAACGATCCCGCGCGATGGCCCGCAGATGCGGTAACGGTCACCGCTCAACGGATCGACGAACGGCACGTCCCACGAGTACGGAAAGCCGGTGCAGGTGCTGAAGTGGAGCGACCGGTGGCTGGTAAACGGATACAACTGCCGCAGTTTCGGGTCGGCCGACGCCATCTCGGCGAGCAGCAGTGTCTGGCGGGCGAGGCCGAGCCGATGCGCCTCCTGGCGCAAATCCTCCAAGAGGAACCGCCACTGGACAGTGACTGCTTCGGCTGGACCGCGTTCATGTGCTTCGATCAGTTCGCTCACGTTGATGAAGGGGGCAGCCTTTTGAATCTCGCGGAGCCGGGCGCCGCTTCGCCAACCTGCTGTGGCTCGGGCCAGCTCTTCCAGATCGGAGGTCGAGCCTGAGAGTAGCTGCACACCTTGACGCAGGCCATTGATGTGGAACCAACGGCTCTCCGACCCGAGGAAAATCCAGCAGGGCTCCCGGTCGGAAGCTGTGCTGGGGACTCCGGCTGTCCGCAGCGGATCCGAATCGTTGCTCAGCACCGCTCCCAGGTCGAAGCCTTGCTCGGCGGCAGCCAGCGCCAGGGCCCCGGCCAGACTGCCGGCATCCGCAAGCTCCGGATAGAGATCAGGAGCGGCGGCCACTGGTTCGTGGCCAGCAGGGCGCGGAGAGTTCGAGGCCACGGCCGAAGTCTGCCGCCTTTGCTGGGGAAATGGGCACCTTCGTGAGAAGAACCTACAGGGAGGGCGGACCATGGATGAACTGCCCGAGGGGCTCCAGACCTGGTTCGACGAGCACGAGGAACGCTTGCGATCGTGCGGAATCACCGGTGCCGTCCAGCGATCGCCCGAGGACGGTCGGACCAAGGCCAGCACGTGTATGACGCTGGAAACGGACGGCCACGTCGCCATGCTCACCGTCTGGAGCAGCGGTGAGGCGGAACTTGAGTGCGGGGACGTGGCAGCAGACCGGGTTCGTCGGCAGCATCGCGATCTCCGCACCTTCGAGGAGCTTCTCGGCGCCATTGAGACCGTCCGCGAGTGGATCCGGACGAAGGGCGGAGCAACTACGGGACAGGCGACGTGATCAGCCGGGTTGCGGAGCCCCTGCGGTTTCGAACTGCGAGCCGATGCCGTTCCACATGAAGGCGTCCCGCCAGTCCCCGCACGCGGGAGCCGGCCCGCAGGTGTGGGGCGCCCGTTGAAGCGGGACCGGTCAGAAGTGCCGCGACCGGCCAACTCCCCTGCTCCGGTGGGCCGAAACGGGCAGGTGAGGTCGGGGCTGCCGTGCCAGTGCCGCGATCTACGATCCGGCCCATGAGCATGATCGGGGAGTACGCGCGGGTCACGCCAGCTGAGTTGGACCGGGCGGTCCGCGAGCCCGACTGGGCGCGGGGCTTCATCTTCGAACTCCTCGAAACCGAGACCGGCGCGGAGGAGGACGCTGGCTCGGACATCACACGGTTTCCGGACACCGACAAGGCATGGGTGGGACGCCATCGGGTATCTGCTCCGCCGCGTCGACTTCCCAGTGGACGTCACCTACGGCGAGGAATCGATACCCGGAGCCGACGACTGGGCTACGGTCCACCGCGCTACCTCACCCCCGAACAGGTGCGGACGGCCGCGGAGGTACTGGGGACGACGAGCTCCGACAGGCTGGTTCACGGCGTGTCGCAGGAGGACCTGGCCCGTGCGGACGTGTATCCGCTGATCGTCTGGGAGCGCGGGGAGTCCTTCGACTACGTACGTGGCCACTATGAGGCACTGGTCGAGTACTTCCGGGGGGCGGCGGGGGACGGTGACGGGTTGCCGCTGTGGTTGGGCCAGGCGCGGAGCCGGGATCTGCGGGCTCATGCGGTCGGGGACGGTGCGGACCAGGACTGAGCCGGCGTAGTGCCTCGGGTGCCCGGCCGATCTCCCAGCGCTTGACCTCGCACCGGCGGTACGCGTTCTCCCCCGCCCGGTCCGGAACGGCCCAGGCGGGGGAGAAGAGGGGCAGCAGCCCGTCGAGGTGCGGTTCGAACGCGGCGGTACGGGCGGGCGGATCCGGAATCATCTCGAACGTCACAGGCACCCCCGCCCGGAATCTACTCCTCGCCCGCCAGCGTCAGCGACCGCAGCCGCTGGGCGGCGAACCAGGTCGCGCCCGCCGTGACCACGATCAGCAGGACCGTTGCCACCGGCAGCGCCACGTCGGAGACGACGTGGCCGCCCTGGCCGATCTTCTCGCCCACCGCCAGCGCCCACTGCTGGATGCTGAGCGTCTTCACGCCGTCGACGAGACTGCCGAGCAGGGCCTCCCACACCAGCGCGTAGACGAGTCCGAAGACCACCGCGTGCCGCGAGATCGTGCCGAGCATCAGGAAGAAGGCGGCGTACGCGACGGAGGCGACCGCGGCGGCCAGGGCGTACGCGACCGCCAGGCGGCTGCCGTTGCCGCCGAGGATGAACCCGGCGACCAGCGTCGGGAGCGCGGAGAACGCGGCGGTCACGCCGACCGCGACGATCAGCTTGGTGAGGATGATCGTCGGGCGCGGCACGGGCTTCGCGAGCAGATAGACGATCGAACTGTCGTCGATCTCCGGGCCGATGGCCCCCGTGCCGGCGATGACGCCGATGAGCGGCACCATGGTCGCCAGCGCGAAGCCGCCGAGGAGGTCGGCGGTGACCTCGTCGTCGGCGCCGACGAGGGCGCGTACGACGATGGCGATGACGATGAGCAGGACGGGCAGCAGGAGCAGGATGAGCGCCCGGCGGCGGCCGAGGATGGCCCGCTGGGTGAGCCGGGCGACGGTGGGGTGGTACAGCATCGCGTTCTTCGCTCCTTCTCAGGCCGCGACCAGGTACGAGAAGACGGATTCGAGGGACTCGTCGGACGGCGAGACCTCGTAGAGGCGGATGCCGTGGTCCCTGGCGACGCGCGGCAGCAGCTCGGTGAAGCGGGCGAAGTCGACGGCCTGGACGTGCAGGACGCCGTCGCGCCGGTCGAGTTCGAGCCCGGCCGTGGACGGGTCGGCGATGAGCGCGGAGGCGAGCGCGCGGTCGTCGCTGGAGCGTACGGCGTAGTGGTGCGGGCGGTCGGTCATCAGCCGGCGGATCTTGCGGAAGTCGCCGGAGGCGGCGTGCCGGCCGGCGACGATCACCTCGATGTGCGCGGCGAGTTGCTCGACCTCCTCCAGGATGTGGGAGGAGAACAGCACGGTACGGCCGGCGGCGCCCATCTGCCGCAGCAGGTCCATGAGGTGCATGCGCTGGCGCGGGTCCATGCCGTTGAACGGCTCGTCGAGGAGCAGCACGTCGGGCTCGTGGACGAGGGCGGAGGCCATCTTCACGCGCTGGCGCATGCCTTTGCTGTACGTGCTGATCCGGCGGTTCTGCGCGTACTCCATCTCGACCGTGGCCAGCGCCTTGCGCGCGGCGTCGGCGCCGAGGCCGTGCAGCTCGGCGTTGGCGAGGACGAACTCGCGGCCGGTGAGGAAGTCGTACATCGCCTCCCGCTCGGGGACGAGCCCGATCTGCTTGTAGACCTGCTCGTTGCGCCAGATGCGAACACCGTCCAGGGTGACCGCGCCGGTGGAGGGGGAGAGGAAGCCGGCCATCATGTTGATGAGGGTCGACTTGCCGGCGCCGTTGGGGCCGAGGAGGCCGGTGACGCCCGGTCCGATGGCCATGGTCACGTCGTTGACGGCGACGACGTTGCCGAACCAGCGGGAGACGCTGTCGATCCGGATGGTGGTCACAGCCCGGCCTTTCGGTAGCGGCGCAGCAGGAACAGGTGGCAGAGGGCGGCGAGCGCGAGCGTGAGCAGCAGCGCCGCCGTGCCGGCCGCGGTGGACGGGTCGACGGGCTCGGGGGAGGCGGTGGCGGGGGTCGCGCCGAGGAACGTCGACTGGATGTTGTCGATGAGGCCGATCGGCGAGAAGAGCGCGAACCAGCCGATGGCGCCGAGGTTGTCCTGCTCCCACGCGATGCCCTGCAGCGCGCTGACCGCGCCGAACGGCACGGTGAACGCGGCGATGACGGCGGCGACGCCGAAGCCGCGGCGCGGGGTGAGGGCGGCGATGGCCAGGCCGATGCCGGCGAAGAGCACCGACAGCAGGGCGACGGAGAGGAGCGCCTGGGCGAAGCCCTTGGTCTGGTCGGTGAAGTCGAGCTTCGCCAGCAGCGCGCCGACGTAGAGGATCAGCAGGGGGGTGGCGGTGAGGATGAAGAGCGCGGAGGCCATCGCCGCGTACTTGGCGGCGACGTAGTCGACGCGCTCGACGGGGCGGGAGAAGTAGAGCGGGACGGTACGGAACCGCAGGTCGCGGGAGACGGACACGGGGGCCTGGGCGGCGATGAAGAGGAAGATGACGGGCTGGAGGTAGATCGCGTAGTCGGTGTACTCCAGCGGCAGTTCGTCCATGCCGGTGCCGATGGCGACCGCGACGAGGATGAGCGCGACCAGGCACATGATGCCGAAGAGGAGCGCCGGCGGGACCTTGGACTTGGCGGAGCGGCCGAGGCCGTACGCGGCACGCAGGGACTGGGTGAACAGGGAGCGGCGGGCGTAGCCGCGGCCGAGGCGGGGTCCTTCGTAGTGGCGGTAGCCGATGTCGTGGATGACGTCGGTGGCGGCGGGTGTGCTCGGGCCGGGGGCCTGGGCGGTGGCGCCGGTCTTGCCGGTGGCGCCGGAGTTGCCGGCGGCGGGCGCGTCAGTGGGCATGAGGGCTTCCTGCGGGGTCGGTCGCGGGGTCGGTCGCGGACGTGCTCGCCGGGGTGGGCGCGGCTGTGCTCGTGCTCGTGCTCGCCGGGAGGGTGTCGTCGTCGCGGAAGATCTCCGCGATGCGGTGCCGGCGCTGCTCCATGCGCACCAGCCCGAGGCCGAGCCCGGCCACCGCGTCGCGTACGACGTCGTACGTGCCGTCGTCCTCGGCCTCGACGTACAGCAGCCGGCCGTCCGCGGTGATCGCCAGGCCCGCGCCGGCGAGCGCCTTGCGCAGGGTGGCGGTGCCGTCGGGGTGGGCGTCGGTGTCGGTCACCTCGACCGCGAGGGTGGCGGTGGTCTGCGTGAAGTCGCTGGTGGAGCTGGAGCGCAGCAGCCGGCCGCCGTCGATGACGACGACGTGGTCGCAGGTGCGCTCCAGCTCGCCGAGGAGGTGCGAGGTGACGAGGACGGAGATGCCGAAGTCGGCGTGTACGCGGCGGATGAGGCCGAGCATGTCGTCGCGGCCGACCGGGTCGAGGCCGTTGGTCGGCTCGTCGAGGAAGACGAGCTGCGGGTCGTGCACGAGGGCCTGGGCGAGCTTGACGCGCTGCTTCATGCCGGTGGAGTAGCCGCCGATGGGGCGGTAGCGCTCCTCGTACAGGCCGACGTGGCGCAGGGTGTCGGCGGTGCGCTCGCGGGCCGCGGTGGCGGGGAGGCCGGACATACGCGCCATGTGGACGACGAACTCCGTGGCGGAGACGTCGGGCGGCAGGCAGTCGTGTTCCGGCATGTAGCCGACGCGCTCGCGGATCGTGGCGGCGGTGTCGCTGCCGGCGGCCACGTCGAGGCCGAGCACGCTGGCGGAGCCCTCGGAGGCGGGCGACAGGCCGAGCAGGATCTTGATCAGCGTGGACTTGCCGGCGCCGTTGGCGCCGACCAGGCCCGTGACCCCGGGGCCGATGTCGAGGGTGAGGCCGTCGAGCGCGGTGACCCGGGGAAACCGTTTGCTCAGGTTCTCGGTGGCGATGACTGTCACGTTGCACGACGGTAGTGGTGCGGGGGCGCGGGGGCGTCAGACCTGGCGATGGTTGGGGGATACGACCGGGGAGGGACGGACCCGTAGGGGGAAGGGGCCGGGAACCCTGAGGTTACCGGCGGTATCCACAGGGCGACTGACGGGCATTGACGGAGCCATGGGGCGATGTCACAGTCATTGGTGTCAGCTTTCGGGGCGGGCCCGGCTTCGGGTGAAGTCGGGCCGGACAGGGTGGATTTGGGGCGGGGCCGGCCGAGGAGGGCCGGCCGCGGCGGTTGCGGGTGTGGGTGCGGTTTCGGTGTGGGTGTGGGTGCGGGTGCGGAATTCGGGTGGCGGGAACGGGAGGGGCGGACTGATGACACTCACCGAGTCCTCGGCGGCTCTGCGGGGGTTCAGAAGCGTGCAGCGCCTGGCGTACGCGTGCGCGGAGGCGGTCGCGGCGCAGCTCCGGCCGGGGGTCACGGAGCGGGAGGCGGCGCGGATGCAGCGGGAGTGGCTGCGCGAGCGTGGCGTGCGGGACTGGTTCCACCTGCCTTTCGCGTGGTTCGGCGACCGGACGGCGTTCGCGGGCTTCAGGGTGCCGCTGCAGTTCTTCCCGACGAACCGGGAGCTGGCGCCGGGCATGCCGTTCATCCTCGACCTCGCACCGGTGCACGGCGGGCACACGGCCGACGTGGGGTATTCCGGCTCCCTCGGGCCCAACCCCGTGCACGACAGGCTGATGCGCGACCTGCGGGTGCACCGGGAGCTGATCCTGCGCGAGGTGCGCGAGCGCCGCCCCCTGCGGGAGGTCTACGAGGACGTGGAGCGCCTCATGGTCCGCCAGGGCTATCACAACCGGCACCGGGCCTATCCGTTCGGCGTCATCGCGCACAAGGTCGACCGGGTCCGGGAGCGGCGCTTCTCGCCACACGTGTTCGGCTTCGGCACGCAGAGCCTGAAGGGCCTGGCGAAGGACGCCCTGCGCGGGCACCGCGAGGGCTGGTCGCCGCTGTGGAGTCCGTACCGGTTCTCGCAGCATCCGCCGCGGCCGGGGCTGTGGGCGGTGGAGCCGCACCTGGGCTTCCGGGGCACGGGGGCGAAGTTCGAGGAGTTGCTGGTGGTGACGGATTCGCGGGACGCGGAGGAGAGCGCGTTCTGGCTGGACGACGACCTGCCGCACGTGCGGCGGTGGGCGGAGGCGGCGGCGGACCGGGAGCTGGCGGAGGACCGGGCGCGCGACGAGGCGCCGGACCCCGGGGCCGGCGAGGCGGAGGAACCGGCGCGGGACCCGGCGCCGGGCGGCGGGCCGGGTGCGGCGCAAGGGCGGGCGCAGGAGAAGGGGCGGGTGGCATGAGCGAGCGGGACGGCGCGGCCGTACGGGAGCGGTGGGTCAGGACCGCCGGGGTCGAGCTGTGCGTGGCGGAGCTGGGGGACGCCGCGCAGCCGACGGTCGTGCTGCTGCACGGCTATCCGGACAGCAAGGAGGTGTGGTCCGAGGTCGCCTCCCGGCTCGCCGAGCGCTTCCACGTCGTGCTGTACGACGTCCGCGGCCACGGCCGCTCCACCGCGCCGAAGCCGCTGAAGGGCGGCTTCACGCTGGAGAAGCTCACGGACGACTTCCTCGCCGTGGTCGACGCCGTCAGCCCGGCCCGCCCGGTGCACCTCGTGGGGCACGACTGGGGCTCGGTGCAGGGCTGGGAGTTCACCACGGTGGAGCGCACCGAGGGCCGCATCGCGTCGTTCACCTCCCTCTCCGGCCCGTCTCTCGACCACTTCGGGCACTGGATCAACGGCCGGCTGCGCCGCCCCACACCGCGGCGGGCCGGCCAACTGCTCGGCCAGACCGCCAAGTCCTGGTACGTGTATCTGCTGCACACCCCCGTCCTGCCCGAGCTGGCCTGGCGCGGCCCGCTCGGCGCGCGCTGGCCGGCGATCCTGCGGCGGCTGGAGAAGGTCCCCGGCGCCGGCTATCCGACGGCCTCCCTGGGCGACGACGCGGCGCACGGCACCTGGCTCTACCGGGACAACGTCCGCGCCCGGCTGCGCCACCCCCGCGCCGACGCCTACGCGCACGTGCCGGTGCAGCTCATCACCCCCGCCGGCGACGCCTTCCTCTCGCCGAGCCTCTACGACGACCTGGACCGCTGGGTGCCGCAGTTGCTGCGGCGCACGATCGACGCCCGGCACTGGGTCCCGCGTACCCGGCCCGACCAGCTCGCCGAGTGGATCGGCGAGTTCGTGCTCGCCCACGAGGACGGCACGCCGGTGGCGGAGATCGTCCCCGACGGGCCGTACGCGGACCGGTTCGGCGGGCGGCTGGTGCTGATCACCGGCGCGGGCAGCGGCATCGGCCGGGCCACCGCCTTCGCCTTCGCGGAGGCCGGCGCGCGGATCGTGGCGGCGGACGTCGACGCGGAGGGGGCGGCCACGACCGCCGAGTTGTGCCGGATGATCGGCGCGGCGGAGGCGTGGCCGGAGGTGGTGGACGTCGCGGACGAGGAGGCGATGGAGAAGTTCGCCGAGCGCGTCGCCGCTTCGTACGGGGTGGTGGACGTCCTGGTGAACAATGCCGGGATCGGTCTGTCCGGCCCGTTCCTGGACACCTCGACGGCGGACTGGCGCCGGGTGCTGGACGTCAATCTGTGGGGCGTCATCCACGGCTGCCGGCTCTTCGGCAGGCAGATGGCCGAGCGCGGCCAGGGCGGGCACATCGTCAACACCGCCTCGGCCGCCGCCTATGCGCCGTCGCGAACCCTGCCCGCGTACGCGACGTCGAAGGCCGCGGTGCTGATGCTGTCGGAGTGCCTGCGCGCGGAGCTGGCGGGTCAGGGGATCGGCGTCTCGGCCGTCTGCCCCGGCTTCGTGCACACCGACATCACGGCCACCACACGGTTCGCGGGAGTCTCCGAGGAAGAGGAGCAGCGCCGGCGGAAGAGCGTGCACCGCTGGTACGGGAAGCGGAACTACCCCGCGGAGAAGGTCGCCGGCGCCGTGCTGCGGGCGGTCGTGCGCAACCAGGCGGTGGTGCCGGTCACGCCGGAGGCGCGGGGCTCGCGGCTGCTGGCGCGGTTCGCGCCGAGGGCGCTGCGGGCGATAGCCCGGGTGGAGCCGAAGATCTAGCGCCGGGCTACGGGCTCCCGGCTCCCGGCTCCCGATCCACGGTTCACCGTTCCCGATTCCCGCCGGTCCTCCTGCTCGTTCCCGTCCCCGGGCCGGTGCGTCCGCCGTCCACCCACCACCTGACCAGAGCCACTTGCCTCCCAGGAGCAGCATCGTGAGCACCGAAGCACGGCCCCCGCCCGCGGAGCACGGCGTGCGCACGCCGCACCGGACCTCGTTCGACCGGCCGGAGACCCCGGCGTCCGCGCCGGCCGTACCATCCCTCCCAAGCGGGCCCGGCGCGGCGGCGAGCGGGCCGGGGGACCGGGACACGGGCGGGCCGGGCGACCGGCCGAGGGGCAGGCGAGCGGTGCTGGAGCAGCAGACGGCCGGTGAGTACCGGATCGAGGGTCTGGCGCACGCCAGCGGCACGACCGTACGTACCATCCGCGCGTACGCCGACCGCGGGCTGCTGCCCCGGCCGGAGCGGCGCGGGCGGACCAACGTCTACGGCGAGGAACACCTCGCCCGGCTGCGGCAGATAGCCGGCCTCCTCGACCGCGGCTACACGCTGGCGTCCATCAAGGAGCTGCTGGAGGCGTGGGACGCGGGCCGGGGGCTCGGCGGGGTGCTGGGCCTGGTCGCCGAGGTGCAGGGGCCGTGGACCGACGAGGAGTCGGGGCAGTTGAGCCGGGCGGAGCTGGCGGAGCTGTTCGGCGGGGCGGCGGACGAGTCCGCGGTCGAGGAGGCCGTCGAGCTGGGTGTGCTGGAGCGGGTGCCGGCCGAGCCGGAGATGTTCCTCGTGCCCAGCCCCCAGCAGCTCACGGTCGCCGCGGAACTGCACGCGGCGGGCGTCCCGTTCACCGCCATCACCGGCCAACTGCGCGAGCTGCGGCTGCGGGTGGAGGAGATAGCGGCGGGCCTGCTCGACTTCACCGCCGAGCATGTCTTCCAGCGCTACCTGGACCACCCCCCGTCGGACGCGGAGGCGACCGAGGCCGCCGGCCTCGTACGCCGGCTGCGTCCGCTGGCGCAGCAGACGATGGACGCGGAGCTGGCCCGCGCGATGCGCACCCTGGCCACGCGCCAGCTCCACGAGCACCTCGCAGGCCAGGACCAGCCCCCGGCCGCCGCCCCGGCGACGGTCCCGGTGAGCCTGCCGGCGACCACGGTGGCGGCCGTCCGCGATCTGGTGGGCCCCGCGGCGACGGCGGAGTTCGTCACCTCGGCGACGGAACGGGAGGTCCACAAGCGCCGCATGGACACCCTGGCGAGGGGCGCCGACGGGGAGGACGACGCGGGCTGAGCGGCGGGGTCTCCGGCGCCGTGAGGTGAGCGGCGAGGCCCGGTGTGTGGAGGGCCGGTCCGGCGGTGCGAGCGGCTCGGGCGGCACGGCCGGACGCGGGGTTGACCCCAGGTTACCCGCGGGTCACTCTGGGTCGGCCGTCCAACGGGAGGAGAACACCCATGCGCAGACGCAGCTTTGTCAGAGGGTTAACCGCCACGACCGCCGCCACCGGGCTCGGCCTCACCGCCGCGGGACACGGCCATGCCACTTCAGCCACTTCAGCCACCGCAGCCACCGCAACCACCGGCGCCGACGACCGGTCCGTCCGCGGCGCCCGGCCCCGGGCCGCCTGGCGCGAGGTCCCCGTACCGGCCGGGGCGCCCGCCGTGCTGCTCAGCGCCGTTGCCGCCGCGGGGCCCGATCTCGCGTGGGCCGTGGGTGAGGAGGCCCGTAGCGGGTCGACCTCCGGCCGGCCCGTCGCCCGTACCTGGGACGGCTCCGCCTGGCAGGTCACCGATGTGTCGCACCTCGCCTTCGCCGGCAGCATCCGCAACGTCGCCGCCGCTCCCGCGGGCCTCGCGGGGGCGGTCGCCGCCTGGGCCGTGGCGTACGACCGGGCCGGTGCCGACCACCTCCTCGCCTGGGACGGCACCACCTGGCGCGAGCACGACTTCCCCGGACGCGGCGCGTCCGGCACGGAGTTGTGGGCCGTCGCGGTCGCCCCCGACGGCACCGTCCGGGTCTCCGGCACCCGCGACGGCGCCTCCCGCGTGCTGCGTTCCGACGACGCGGGCGGCACCCGCTGGAGCTGGTCCCCGCCGCTGCCCACCGACGACGGGTCCGTCCCCAGCCTGTGGAACGTCCACGTCGACCGCGCCGGCGCCACCTGGGTCTCCGGTGACGTCGTCGTCGCCCGGTACGACGACCGCTCCTGGCACGTCCTGCCCCGGCTCGCCGGACTGCGCCTGTCCGTCACCGACCTGCTCCCCGTCGCCCCCGACGACATCTGGCTCACCGGCCACGACTACGGCGCCGGCGGCCCGCCCGGCAAGCCGCCGGGCGTCGTCCTGCGCCACTACGACGGCACGGCGTGGAGCGACGTCGCCGCCCCCTTCACCGTCGGCTCCCTCGGCGCCATCGCCCCCGACGCCGCCGGCCGCCCCGCCGTCATCGCCGGCTGGGACTTCTGGGACGGCACCAGCGCCCACTACCTCCGCTGGGACGGCACCGCCTGGGCCGGCGAGCGCGGCCCCGCCGCCGCTCAGGGCATCACCCCCGTGATGTCCGCCCTCGCGCCCATACCCGGCACGGCCGGCTTCTGGTCGGCGGGTACGACGGCGCAGTCGCCCTTCCCGCCCGCCCAGGCGCGTATCGAGCGCTACGGCTGACGGTCCGCCCTCTACCCTGGACGCCGGCAGAGCGGACGGCGCGGGGAGGGTGGCTGGTGGGCAGCGGACGGATCCCCGTGGTCGTTCTCGCGGGGTTTCTGGGCTCCGGCAAGACCACCCTCCTCAACGGGCTGTTGCGCAACGGCAACGGCACCCGGATCGGCGCCGTCGTCAACGACTTCGGCAGCATCGAGATCGACGCCATGGCCGTCGCCGGCCAGGTCGACTCGATGGTCTCCCTCGGCAACGGCTGCCTGTGCTGCGCCGTCGACACCTCCGAGCTGGACGCCTACCTCGACCGGCTGGCCGCCACCGGCAGGATCGACGTCATCGTGGTCGAGGCCAGCGGCCTCGCCGAGCCGCAGGAACTCGTGCGCATGGTGCTGGCCAGCGAGAACGACCGCATCGTGTACGGAGGGCTGGTCGAGGTCGTGGACGGCGCCGAGTTCGCCGCGACCCGCGAGCGGCACCCCGAGATCGACCGCCACCTCGCCGTCGCCGACCTCGTCGTGCTCAACAAGACCGACCGGATCGACGACGCCGAACGCCGCCGCCTCCACGAGGCGATCGGGGAACTGGCCCCCGGCACACCCGTGGTGGCGACGGCGTACGGGCGCGTGGACCCCGAGCTGTTCTTCGACCCGAGGGGCGACGACGGCCCCGGCGCGACGGCGCCCCGCCACCGGCAGCTCTCCTTCGCCGACCTGGCGACCGAGGAGTGCACCGGTGACGACCACGGCGCGCATCTCCACGCGGCGTACGAGAGCGTCGAGTTCGCCACCGCCGAGCCCGTCAGCCCCCGCCGCCTGCTCGACTTCCTCGACACCCGCCCCGCCGGCCTCTACCGCGTCAAGGGCTTCGTCCACTTCGGCGTCCCCGGCCACCCGCAGAAGTACGGACTGCACGCCGTCGGCCGCTTCCTGCGCTTCCGCCCCGCCCCCTGGGGCCGCGGCGAGGAGCGGGTCACGCGGTTGGTGCTGATCGGCGCGGGGATCGACGCCGATGCCGTACGCAAGGAACTCGACACCTGCCGCGGCCACGTACCGCAGGACGGTGGCGAGGACGCGATGTGGGGCGTGCTGCGGTACGTGGACGGAGCCGGGGACCCGGACGCGTAGCCGGCCACCCGGGTTCAACTGCCCGTTGCGGGACAGAAAGTCTGCGGGCCCCCAGACGCTGCAAGCTGGCCCGCGTCGTGCATCCGACCGAGAGGGATCCCGCATGAGCACGTTGAGCCGTCGCGCCCTGGTCACCGGAGCCTCCGCCTCCGGCCTCGCCCTGGCGCTGCCCCGCCCCGCCGCCGCCGCCGAGCCCGCCGCCGGAACCGCGGAAGGAGCACCCGCGGCCGCCGACGCCGCCGTCGCGTACGCCGCCTTCCGCCTCGTCCGCCTCCGCCCCGGCGACCCCGCCGTGCCCGAGGTGACGCTCCCCGACGGCTACGAGTTCGTGCCCGGCGACCGCTACCACGTCGCCAGCCGCGCCGAGTACTACTCCTTCGTCCGCGGCCCCGCCACCCCCGAGGGCATCGAGGTCTCCGTCCGCTGGCCGGGCGTCACCGTCGCCGCCGTCGTCCACATGGACACCCGGCTGCGCCTCAGACGCGACCCCGCCGACCGCCACCGCTTCGCCTTCACCCTCCCCGTCACCCAGCCCTCCGCCGACGCCAACCAGCCCACCCTGCAGATCTGGAGCCACCCCGACATATCGCCGGGGATGTACTACAAGCTCGACCACAACGACCCCGACCGCGTCGCAGGACCCTGGACCACCGTCCCGTGGCCCGCCAAGCAGGCCCGCTCCCAGCTCCACCAGCTCGTCGCCGCCCACCGCATCCTCGTCGACTCCGGCCTGAAGGCCACCGCGGCGGCGAAGGGTCACCGCTGGTTCGTCGCCGGCTTCGAGACCAACAACACGCTGCACGCGGACAACCCGCCCCACTGGCACATCTCGTACAACTCCGGCCCCGACTTCGGCTCCCCCACCCACAACACCCACTTCTGGCTCGACGCCGACGCCAAGAACTTCTACAACGGCATGGACGTCACCGGCCTCGGCCGCCTGCGCCACTACGTCGGCGACCCGGCCCGCCTCTACGACTTCGCCGGCGACGCCAACGACGGCCGCGGCGAACTCGTCGCCACCATGACCATCCGCGCGGACGGCGGCATCGGCATCGCCCCGCCCGACGGCCCCATCTACGCCCTCGCCGCGGGCCGTGACGGGACGCTGACCGAGGAGGTCACGGTCGTACGCGACGGCCGCCCCTGGCTGCGCATCGCGACCGAGGACCGCTACCGCGTCGGCATCATGACCATCCGCACCCGGGGCCTGAGCCACCCCGCCGACAACGACGTCACCGTCCTGCGCTACGACCCCCTCACCGGCGTCCTCGTCTGAGCAACCGGCGCCCCACGCTCCGCACGCAGGACGCAGCACCCCGACCCCCCACCCCCGGGTACGCGCCGTCAGATCCCCGGCCCGTACCCGGGGTCGGGCGGCCGCCGCGGCGACCACCACTCCGTGAGCCCCCACACCCCCAGCCCCAGCGCCGCCACGGCCGCCACCGCCGCCACCCACGGCCTCCCCACCCACCGCAGCCCCAGCGCCCAGACCCCCAGCGGCAGCAGCGCACCGCCGAGGACGACGAGCGGCAGGTCGACGTAGAGCACACTCAGGTCGCGCGCGTGGTCCTCGAATCCGCCGTGCACGTTGACCGCTGCCCGCGGCGCCCAGGCGAGCGGCGCGACGGCCGCCCCGAACAGGGCGAGCGCGCACCCGCCCAGCCCGACACCCGTACCGCCGCGCACCTCTGCACCCGTGCCGTCACCACCCGCGCCGTCACCACCCACGCCGTCACCACCCCTTCGTTCCCTTCCACCCCACCACCCCCGCCGGAAACAGACGCGTCCGCCCGGCGGGAAGTTCCCCCGCCTCCCGCTCCGCACCCCCTGGCGACGCGCGTAGACATCGGGCATCATCCTGCGGTGTACCACCTGCTCAGCACGACCCCCACAACTCCCCCGCTCCAGCAGGAGGTTCCACATGCGTGTACGTTCCGCACTCACCGCCCTCGCCCTCGCCGCCGGCGCGGCGGTGGGCATGGCCGCCGCCCCCGCCCAGGCCGCGGCGGCGCCCGCGGCGCCCGCGGCCCCCACCAAGGCCGCCGCGCCCGCCGCTCCCCTGGTCACGAAGATCAGTCACTCCCAGGCCACGTCGATGTTCCGCTCCTCCGGCATCACCTGGTCGTCCTCCGGCGGCTGCTCCGACCGCAACAACCCCACCTGCACCTCCTTCGAGCAGCTCAACCTCGCCTCCGCCCAGGGCGCCCAGACGCTCAAGTCCGCGAGCGGCTGCGGCCTGAACATCACCGGCGGTACCGAGACCGGCCACGCGGGCGGCACGTACAGCCACTGGAACGGCTACAAGCTCGACTACTCCCTCGGCACGTGCATCAACAACTACGTCACCGGCAACTTCGCCTACATCGGCGTACGCGGCGACGGCGCCCCCCTGTACCAGTCCGGTTCCGGCAACATCTACGCCCGCGAGGGCAACCACTGGGACGTCACGTACTACAACTGCGGCGGCTGCTGACCCGCCACCGCCCACCACCCGCGACCCTGCGGCCGCGCAACACAGGCCGTAGGGTCGCGGTATGCGACTGAGCACCCTGATCCTGCCCGTCCGGCGCTGGCACTCCGGCGGTCGTGCGCCATGGCAGCGGGCGGAGGAGCTGGGCTTTTCCGCCGCGTACACCTACGACCACCTGTCGTGGCGGACGTTTCGCGACGGGCCCTGGTTCGGTGCCCTGCCGACCCTGACCGCCGCCGCCTGCGTGACCTCCCGGCTGCGCCTCGGCACGCTCGTGACCTCGCCGAACTTCCGGCATCCGGTCACGCTGGCCAAGGAGTTGATCTCGCTGGACGACGTGTCCGGCGGGCGGATGGTCCTGGGCATCGGCGCCGGGGGTTCCGGGTTCGACGCGACCGCGCTGGGGCAGCAGCCGTGGGCGGTGCGGGAGCGGACGGAGCGATTCGGGGAGTTCGTGCCGCTGCTGGACTCGCTGCTGACGCAGGACACCACATCGTACGCGGGCACGTACTACTCGGCGCACGAGGTGCGGATGATCCCCGGGTGCGTACAGCGGCCGCGGCTGCCGTTCGCCGTGGCGGCGACCGGGCCGCGCGGGATGCGGCTGGCCGCGCGGTACGGGCAGTCGTGGGTGACGACCGGCGACCCGCAGACCTCCGCGACCGGCACCGCCGCCGACTCCCTGGCCGCCATCCGCGCCCAGGTCGCCCGGCTCGCCGAGGCGGGGGCCGCGGTGGGGCGGGACACCGCGGCGATGGAGAAGGTGCTGCTCGCCGGCTTCACCCCGGACCGGCCGCTGGAATCCCTCGACGCCTTCGTCGACTTCGCCGGCAGGCACGCCGCGCTCGGCTTCACCGAGATCGTGCTCCACTGGCCCGTCCCGGACTCGGTCTTCGCCGCCGACGAGCGCGTCTTCGAGCGCATCGCGACGGAGGCGCCGGGGCAGTTGGGGGCCTGATCGCTCACGGGGCCCGCAGCGCGTCCACCGCCAGGCGGGCCGCCGTGCCGATCACCGCGTCGGCCGCCGGGAGCGTCACCGCCGTCGCGGCGGCGCGGGTGCAGACGGCGACCGCGTAGCGGCCCCCGTCCGGGTACTCCACGACGCCGATCTCGTGCCGCAGCGTCGGCAGCGTGCCCGTCTTCCCGCTGATGCGTACGTCGTCGAAGGGGAACCCGGACGCCAGCCGGTGCCCCCACGCCTGGGTGCCCAGCGTGCGGCGCAGATCGGCGGCGTACGCGCCGGTGCACACCTCGTCGCGCCAGACGGCGGCGAGGAGGGCGGTGAGTTCGCGCGGGGTGGAGCGGTTGGTACGGGCCGGGTCGAGGGCGCGGAGGCGGGCGACGCGGGCGGGGTCGAGGAGCGCGGTGGCGCCGGCGGGGCCGGCGTCGTCGGCGAGTGCGGCGTAGAGGTCGCGTACCTTCTGCACGGCGGTGGTACGGGTCAGGCCCAGGGCGGTCATGGTGCGGTTGACCGCCTCGATGCCGACGGTGTCCCACAGCACGTCGGCGGCGGTGTTGTCGCTGACGGAGACCGCGAGGACGGCCAGGTCGCGCAGCGAGAGGCGGGCGGCGTCGCGCATGGCGCCCAGCCCGGTCGGGCCGGGGGTGCGGCCGGCGGCGGGGACGTCGACGGCGGTGGTGAGGTCGACGCGGCCGTGCTCGGCCTCGCGGTAGAGGGTGGCCAGGAGGCACACCTTGTGCACGCTCGCGGTGCTGACCGGGGTGTCGGCGGCCACCGCGAGGGCGGCGCCGGTGTCGATGTCGCGCGCGTGGAGCTGGCCGGTGACGCCGGCTTCCGTGAACGCCCGGCGGATGCGGGACCCGGCGGTGCGGTGGGCGGCCGGCGTGCGCGGGGCGGG